>JADGGM010000564.1 GCA_019689955.1 Gemmatimonadaceae bacterium | reverse complement strand
CACGAACCCCGCCCCCTCGAGGCGGCGCGCCAGCTCGGGCGCGTCGGGGAAGTTGGCGACCGATGCAGGGAGGTAGCTGTACGCGGTGCGGTGACCGCTGATGAGGCGACCGATGAGCGGGAGCACGCGATGAAAGTAGAGGTGGTAGAGCGTCCGCACGATGGCGAGCGGGGGGGTGGAGCACTCGAGGATCACGAGCCGCGCGCCCGGGGCGAGCACGCGGTGCAGCTCGCGGAGGCCGGCGTCGAGGTCATCGAAGTTCCGGACCCCGAAGGCGACGATGGCGCCATCGAGCACCCCGTCGGCGACGGGGAGGAGGAGCCCATCGGCCACCAGCGGGGCGACCGGGAGCCCGGCGACCTTCGCCCGCCCGCGGTTGAGCATCGGCTCGGCGAAATCCGCGGCAACGACGGTCCCGCGGAAGCCCGGGCGGCGCGAGAGCTCCGCGCTCACGTCCATGGTACCCGCGCACAGGTCGAGGAACACGGCGCCCTCGGGGCGGCGGTCCCACCGGAGTGCGGCGATGGCGCGACGGCGCCATCCCTGGTCGATGTTCAGGCTGAGGAGGTGGTTCAGCAGGTCGTAGCTGGGCGCGATCTCCGAGAAGATGCGTCGCACGTACGCCCGCTTTGCCGCGCCGCCGGCCGCCGCATCGAGCGCCTCGCGCTGTTCGGTGTCGACGGAAGACATTCTGTTAAACCTCTACGGATGGAACACCGCGCGCAAGCGGAACGCTGGAACGCGCGCCGTCGGGGCCATAAGTTGATGCGTCCATGCCCCTCCTCGAGCTCTCCACCCTCCCCGACGCCGACGTGGCAGCCCTTGCCAAGGAGGGGCGCGACGCCGCGTTCCGGGAGCTGATCCGGCGGTACGAGCGGCCGGTGTTCTCGATCATCTACCGCATGGTGCGCGACCGGGAGGTGGCCGAGGACCTGGCGCAGGACACCTTCGTGAAGGTCCTCAACCACATCGACCGGTACCGCCCCGAGTTCAAGTTCTCGAGCTGGCTGTTCAAGATCGCCAACAACCTGACGATCGATCACCTGCGCAAGCGGCAGCTCGACACGGTGAGCATCGACGGCTCCCCGCACGCCGCCACGGAGGCCGAGGCGGTGGCCACCTCGCTCGACGTGCAGTCGCGCGGGGAGTCCCCGCTGGACGAGATCGAGGCGCGGGAGCTGGGGACGGCGATCGAACGGGCCGTCGCGCGGCTCCGCCCGGAGTACCGGGCGTGCATCATGCTCCGGCACGTGGAGGGGCGGTCGTACGAGGAGATCGCCGCCACGCTCGACCTCCCCCTCGGCACCGTGAAGACCTACATCCACCGCGCCCGGCACGAGCTTCGGGACATGCTCGGGGGGCTCCGGGAATGACACGCCCCCGAAACCGATCCGCTGTTCTGCACGTATAGGCTCCTGGAGGCTTTGTGGATAGGCATTTACTCCCTGAAGAGATCGATCAGCTCCTCGACGGAGAGGTCGGGTTCGGTACCGCGCCGCTCAAGGCGCACGTGCGGACGTGCGCGGCGTGCCGGGCTGAGCTCGATGCGGCGCGCGCGCTCGTCCGCGAGCTCGAGCAGCTCCCGCACTTCGCGCCGTCCAACGCCTTCGCCGACCGCGTCATGGCGCAGGTCCAGGTGTTCGTCCCCTGGCACGTGGCGCTGGCCGACACCGTGCGGGGCTGGGTGCCGAGCACCCGCGCCGGACGCTCGGTGGCATGGGCCGGGGCCGGGGCGGTGGCGGCGGTGCTGACGATCGCTTCGCTCTGGGTGCTCACCCGGCTCGACACGGTCCTGTTCGCGGCCGACATGGTGTTCGAGCGGGTGCGCGTCGCGACGGTCGGCGCGGCCACGGAGCTCCTGGGCGCCCTGGTGGGGGACGCGGCCGCGCAGGCGCTGCACGCGAGCGGGACCGTCGGGCTCCTCGTCGCACTGGCGATCGTGCTCCTCTCGGCCGCGCTCGCGGCACGAGCCCTCCGCGCCGTGGTGGCTGGCGCCCGCCGGCGGTAAGCCCGATCATGCGCCCCGTCCGCTGGCTCTGCGCGGCCTCACTCCTACTCGTGGCGGCCGCGCCCGCGCACGCGCAGTCGAGCACCACGCCCCTCGACTCGATCAGCGTCTGGCTCGATTCCCTCTCCCGCGACCCCAACGGCCTCACCCTCTCCCGCTCCGACGTCCGCCGCGGCTCACAGAACGTCCCGGCCGGGACGACCGTCTCGGGGAGCATCGCGACCTGGCACGGAGACCTCGACATCGCCGGCACGGTGAACGGCGACGCCGTCGCCATCGGCGGGGATGTGCGCCTCCACCCGGGGGCTTCGGTGCGGGGGAACGTGCTCTCGATCGGCGGGGAGGTGCGGAACGACGGCGGGACCGTGGGCGGGGAGATGCGCACACTCTCGGCGCTCACGGTCGGGCCGGTCACCGCCTTCCACGCCACCCCCGCGCAGACGGCGCGGCGGTCGATCTCGCTCGCGGTGGGGTGGTACCTGGTGCTCGCCGTGATCGGTCTCTTCGTCGTGCTCTTCGCGCGCCGCAACCTGGAGACGATCGCCGCGCGCATCCACGAGGATTTCTCGCGCGCGTTCCTGTTCGGCCTGTTCGGGGAGATCGCCCTCGTCCCGGCGCTGGCCGGCACTATCATCGTCCTGTGCATCACGATCCTCGGCATCCTGCTCATCCCGTTCGCGGTCGTGGCGTTCGTGCTGGCGGCCGCAGGGGCGCTGGCGCTCGGGTTCCTGGCCATGGCGCTCGTGACGGGGGACGCGACCATGCGGTGGCGGGGGGCGGGGGGGGGCGCCGCCCCCCCGCCCCGCCGGCAGGG
>JADGGM010000563.1 GCA_019689955.1 Gemmatimonadaceae bacterium | reverse complement strand
CGCCCCCACCAGCGCGATCACGTCCCCCTTGCGCGCCTTGAAGCTGATGTGCGAGAGCACCGGCTCCTGCCCGGGCTCGTACGCGAACGACACGTCCTCGAACACGAGCGAGTCGTGCAGCGTGTCGACGACGCGCGTCCCGCGGTCCAGCGACCGTTCCGTCGGCTGGTCGAGCACGTCGAACAGCCGCTCCGACGCGGCGAAGGCGTTCTGCGCGAGCGCGGGGATCTGCGAGAGCTGCTTGAGCGGCTGCAGGAGGCGCATCACGAAGGTGAGGAACACCAGGAACTGCGACGCCTGGAGCGTGTGGTCCATGAGCACCCACCGCGCGCCGATCCAGAGGAGGAGCACCGTGATCCCGGTCCCCAGCGTCTCCGTGATGGGCTGCGCGATGAGCGCGATCCGCGCCATCCGCACGAGCCCGCCGGAGTACGTGTGGCTCGCCCGCGTGAACCGCGCCTCCTCGTACGCTTCGGCCCCGAACGACTTCACCAGTCGGATCCCGCTCACGCTCTCCTGCAGGATGCTCGTCATCTCCCCGTGGTCGTTGCGGAGCCGGCGGTACCCGCGCCGGAGCCGGCGGAGCAGCGGCTGCAACCCCGCCGTGAGCATCGGCGCGACCACGAGCGCGATGAGCGTGAGCTTCCACGAGATCCCGAACAGGTACGCGATGTAGATGACGACCAGCGCCGCCGCCGAGAGCGCCTGCGTGACGAGCTGCGTCACGAGGAGGCGCGTCTGCTCGGTGTCGGAGAGGACGCGCGAGAGGATCTGCCCGGTCTTCGTCTGCGTGAAGTACCCGATCGGGAGGAGCTGCAGGTGGTGGTACACGGCGTCGCGCAGGTCGCGCGTCACGTACTCCTGCAGCTCCGCGCCGAGCGTCCCGGCCAGCCAGATGAAGAGGTTCTTCACCGCCACCGTGGCCAGGATGATCAGGATGACGTTGCGCAGCGACCGCATCGGGTTCGCCGGGTCGAGCAACGCCCCGATCGTCGCGCGCAGGAAGTTGGTCACCCACCCGTTGCCGAGGGGGAGCGCGGGCTGGTTGAACAGCGCGTTGAGGAAGGGGATGAGGAGCGCGAACGCGTACCCGTCGAGCGCCGCGCCGAGGAAGTTGCTGACGATGTTCCCGGCCATCCGCCATGCGTGAGGCCTGAGGAACCGAAAGAGCCGCCGATAGAGACCGGTCCGCACTTACCGGCGCGGGGTGAGGAGGGCCACGGGGACGATCACTTCCTCGGGCGTGACGCCGCCGTGGAGGAAGGAGCCACGATAGCGCGTCTGGTACTCGCGCAGCTTCGTGGGATACACGAAGAAGGTGTCCCCCACCGCGAGCAGGGAGTTGGCCCCGAGCCCGCGGCGCGGGAGCCGCAGGTCGTCGGAGTTGGAGAAGAGGAGCGCGTACTCCGCGCGCTCGGCGCGCAGGTCCTCGCCGAACTTGTAGCGCAGGTTCGCCGTCGCGTCGCGCTTGGCGAACACCGTCGCCGGGGTGAGGCAGTGGATGGAGCCGTGGTCGCTCGTCACGAGCGCGGGGATCCCGCGCCGCGCCGCTTCCTTGAGGAGCGTGAAGAGCACCGACCGCTCGAACCACTGCCGCGTGATCTGCCGCAGCGCGATCTCGTCGCGCGCCACCTCGTACAGGATGGCGGACTCGCTCCGCCCGTGCGTGAGGAGGTCGACGAAGTTGAAGACGAACGCGCTCACGCCGTCGGGGGCGATCGCGCTCGCGACGCGCCGCTCGAGGTCGGCCGTGTCGTTGGCCGAGGAGATCTTCTCGTAGCGCACCGGGACCGCGGCGTTGAGGTCGCGCAGGTGCGCCTCCAGCAGCTCCCGCTCGTGCGCGTTCAGCGACTCGTCCTCGCGGTCCCCCCACCAGTCGGGGAAGCGCGCGGCGATCTCCCCGGGGAAGAGCCCGCTGAACAGCGCGTTGCGCGAGTACGGCGTCGCCGTGGGGAGCACGGCGAAGTGGTGCGTGGTCTCCACGTCGAAGTGCTGGGCGAGGAGCGGCTGCAGGACCTGCCACTGGTCGAGCCGCAGGCAGTCGACCACCACGAACAGCGCCGCGCGCGATTGCTCGAGGATCGGCAGGAGGAACTCCCCCACGACGTCGATCGAGAGCGGCGGGCGGTCCCCCTCGAGGTTGCGGAGCCAGGCCGGGTATGCGGTGCGCATGTAGCTCGCGAACTCGCGCCGCATGTCGGGATAGAGCGCCTGGAGCGACTCGTAGAGGCTCTGCTCGCGCGTCTGGGCGAGGGCGATGTCCCACTCCACCATCTCGGCGTAACGGGCCACCCACCCGCGCCAGTCGAGCGTCCGCTCGCGCTCCAGCTCCATGGCGCGGAACCGCTCCACGAACGCCCGCGCGATCGCCTGCTGGCGGATGCGCGGGCCGTCGAGGACGCGGGTGATGACGGTGAGCACCTGGCGCGGGTTGATCGGCTTCACGAGGTAGTCGCGCACGTCCATGCCGATCGCCTCGCGGAGCGTCTCGTCTTCCTCGCTCTTGGTGACCATCACGATCGGGAGGAGGGGATCGAGCTCGCGGATCTCGCGGTAGGCGTCGAGCCCCCGTTTGCCCGGCATCTGCTCGTCGAGGAGCACGATGCCGTAGGGGCGACGGCGCAGCATCTCGACCGCGTCATCCGCGTTCGTGGCGGCGTCGACCTCGAAGCCCTTCTCGCGCAGAAAGATGCGGTGCGACTCGAGAAGGTCGGCTTCGTCATCGATCCAGAGCACCGACTTGAGGGGTTGCGCCATGCTGTCGCAATGTAGTCCGGGTGGGATGAGCGGGCAACGAGACGCGCGCGGCGTCGCGCGCGCTC
>JADGGM010000562.1 GCA_019689955.1 Gemmatimonadaceae bacterium | reverse complement strand
CGCGGCCGAACGGGCCGCCGAGGGGGCCCTCGCCCCCACCGAAGGGTAGTTCCACCCATGCAAGGGCGGGGCGCCACCCCGGCCCCCGCTCCCTCGCCGCGACGACCTACCCCTCCGGGAACTCCCGGCGCAACGCCGCGGATACCTGGAGCGTAGTCCTGCCAGCGCCAGTGATGCACTCGTCGTCTTCGCTCATCCGCGACCCACGAGGAACCGCGTCATGACCCGTTCGTTCTCCCGTCTCTCGTCCGCGATCGCCGCCGCCTGCGTGATCGCGGCTGCGACCGCGTCCCCCGCCGCCGCCCAGCAATCGGGCGGCACCCCCTCCGCGCCGGTCATCGATCGCGCCAACTTCGACACCACGTGCGCCGCGTGCACCGACTTCTTCACCTACGCCAACGGCGGGTGGCTGAAGCGCACGACGATCCCCGCCGCGTACTCCGGCTGGGGGACGTTCAACGAGCTGTCCGACCGGAACGAGGCCGTGGTGCACGAGATCCTCGAGGCCGCGGCGGCCGATGTGCAGGCGAAGCGGGCGCGCCCGGGGACGAACGACTGGAAGGTGGGGACGTTCTACGCGAGCTGCATGGACACGGCGCGCATCGAGGCGCTCGGCACCGCGCCGATCGACCCCGTGCTGCGCGAGATCGCCTCGATCCGCACGACCAAGGACTTGTTGAGCAAGCTCGGCCGCCTCGAGGTGGAGTCGGGCCTGGCCCCCTTCGGCTTCTTCGCGCGCCCGGACCCGAAGAGCTCGAGCGTGGTGATCGCGAACGCGGGGCAGGGAGGGCTCGGCCTCCCGGAGCGGGAGTACTACTTCCGCACCGACCCCAAGAGCGTGGCGCTCCGCGAGGCGTACGTGGCGCACGTGGGGGCCATGCTCCACCTCGCCGGCGAGAGCGCTGACGAGAGCGCGGCGGACGCGCGGAAGATCATGGCGCTCGAGACCGCGCTCGCCTCGGCGTCGATGTCGCGCGTGGCGATGCGCGACCCGACCGCGACCTACCACAAGATGCCCATCAGCGAGCTCCAGGCGATGACGCCGGACATCGACATCGCCGCGTTCCTGCACACCATCGGCGCCCCCGCGGTGCGCGAGATCAACGTCGCGCAGCCGGGCTTCTTCAAGGCGGTGGACAGCCTCCTCGCCAACGAGCCCGTGGACACCTGGAAGGCGTACCTCCGCTGGCACCTGCTCGCCAGCACCGGGAGCTCGCTCCCGTCGGCGTTCGCGAACGAGAGCTTCAAGTGGACGCAGCACCTCACCGGCGCCAAGGAGCAGCTCCCGCGCTGGAAGCGGTGCGCGCAGACCACCAACCGGGTGCTGGGCGAGGCCGTGGGGCAGGCGTACGTGAAGCGCACCTTCACCCCCGAGGCCAAAGCGCGCGCCCTCGCGATGGTCGACAACCTGCGCGCCACGCTCCGCGAGGACATCAGCCAGCTCGCGTGGATGGGGGACAGCACGAAGCAGCGCGCGATCGCCAAGCTCGACGCCTTCACGCGCAAGATCGGCTACCCCGACAAGTGGAAGGACTACAGCGCGCTCCGCGTGGAGCCGGGGCAGTACCTCGCCAACCTGCGCCACGCCGCGGACTGGCGCCGCGCCGACAACTGGTCGCGCATCGGGAAGCCGGTGGACCGCACCGAGTGGGCGATGACCCCGCCCACGGTGAACGCGTACTACAACCCGTCGATGAACGAGATCGTCTTCCCCGCCGGCATCCTCCAGCCGCCGTTCTTCGACCCCAACGCCGACGACGCGGTGAACTACGGCGCGATGGGGGCCGTGATCGGTCACGAGATGACGCACGGCTTCGACGACGAGGGGCGGAAGTTCGACGCGCAGGGGAACCTGCGCGACTGGTGGACGGAGGCCGACGCGAAGGCGTTCGAGGCGCAGGCGCAGCTCGTGGTGAACCAGTTCAACGGCTACACGGTGGTGGACTCCACGACGCACGTGAACGGGAAGCTCACCCTGGGGGAGAACATCGCGGACCTGGGCGGGCTCAAGATCGCCTATCTGGCGATGGAGAAGGCGCTCAAGGAGCACGGGCGCCCGGGGCTCATCGACGGGTTCACGCCGGAGCAGCGGTTCTTCCTGAGCTGGGCGCAGGTGTGGCGTCGTGCGGTGCGCCCGGAGATGCTGCGCACGCAGGTGAACACGGACCCGCACTCCCCGGCGCAGTGGCGGGTGAACGGCCCGCTGTCGAACATGCCGGAGTTCAAGGCGGCGTGGGGGTGCAAGGACGGGGACGCGATGGTCCGCCCCGACAGCCTGCGCGCGCGGATCTGGTGATCTGACGGGGAGCGGGGCGGGCGATGGTGCCCGCCCCGCGTTTCACGTTTCGACGCCGAGGAAGCGGAGCGCCCCCTTCACGGCGCCGCGCACGGGCTGGACTTCCTCGGGGCGTACCTGGGCGCCGGGCACTGCGGACTTGAGGCGGTGCTCCACGCGCTTGCGGAGCGCCGCGCCGGGGGCGAGGAGGCCTCCGCCGAGCGCCACCGGGCAGGCCGCGCGCTCGTCCTGGAAGAGCGTCCGGGCGAGGGTACGCACGTGGAGCACCAGCTCCTCGGCCGCGAGGCTCAGGATCGCGTTGGCGCGCAGGTCCCCCCCTTCGGCCACGCTCACCACGACCGGGGCGAGCGTGGCGATCTGCATGGGCGTGGCCGCGGCGGCCCAGGGGATGAGCTCCGCCGGGTCGTTCACCTCGGCCGCGGTGAGCACCGCGCCGACGAGCGCGGTATCGGGCTCGCGGCCGTCGCTGGCGCTCGTGACCACCGAGAGCGCGCGCCGCCCGATCCAGTGCCCGCTCCCCTCGTCCCCGCACACGGGAC
>JADGGM010000561.1 GCA_019689955.1 Gemmatimonadaceae bacterium | reverse complement strand
TGGCTGCGACTGCCACCATCACCTACCTGGCGACCACGCACCTCCGCGATCGCGCCGGCCAGCCCGTCGCCGCGGCCTCCACTCCCGAGCGGTCCGCGACGCCGTCGGCGACGACGGCGCCCTCCCCGGTGCCGCTCACCCTCGCCGCGCGCGGCAGCGATTCCGGCGCACCCACCGGCTCCCCGAACGCGCCGAGCACCAGCGTACCCGCACGGCAGGTGAAAGCCGTGCGCGTGGAGCAGGTCTACGACCAGGAGATCGCCCGGCTGAGCGCGATCGTCCACGACCAACGCTCGCAGCTCGACACGGCCACCATCGCCGTGATCGAGCGCAACCTGCGGATCATCGACCGCGCGATCGCACAGAGTCGCGCCGCGCTGGCCAAGGATCCCGGAAGCCGCTTCCTGAACGACCAACTGAACAGCGCGCTGGATCAGAAGGTGGAGCTGCTGCGCACCGTCGCGCTCCTTCCCACGCGCACCTGAGGACACCAACCATGGAACGACGCTCGATCGTCGCGGGGCTGGCCGTGCTCGCGCTGGCCGTGCTTCCCGCGCTCACCCCCCCGCTCGCCGCCCAGCAGCGCCGCGACCGCGATGACCTCGACGGGGATCGCATCGACACCACCGTCACCCTCGCCCGCGACGGCACCGTCGACCTCTCCCTCGTCTCCGGCGAGATCCTCGTGAACAGTTGGAACCGGAACGACGTCCGCGTGAGGGCCTCCAGCGAGCGGGGCGTGCTCCGCTTCGACGCGAGCCCCTCGCGCGTCACGCTCACCGTGCGCTCGCGCCGCGGCGAGATGGGGGACACGCGCTACGAGATCACCGTGCCCGCGACCGCGCGCATCATCGCGCGGAGCGTCTCGGGGGACATCAGCACCCAGGGCGGGAGCGACGTCGAAGCGCACACCGTGAGCGGCGACGTACGCGTGCAGGACGCCTCGGGGCGCACGAACGCGGAGTCGGTGTCGGGCAGCGTGGAGGTACGCCACGTCGGCGGCGGGCTGCGCGCGCACTCGGTGAGCGGCGATCTCACCCTCGCCGACATCACCGGGGATGTCGACGTGGAGACCACGAGCGGCGAGATCGAGCTGCAAGGCGTCCGGTCGTCGTACGTGCGCGCCGAGTCCGTGAGCGGCGACACCCACTTCGCCGGCACCTTCGATCCCAAGGGGACGTACGAGTTCCACTCGCATTCGGGCGACATCCGCCTCGTCTTCCCCCCCGTGGGCGCGACGCTCAGCATCCAGACCTTCAGCGGCGACGTCGACAGTGACTACCCGATGACCCTCCGCCCCGGCAGTCGCACGGACGGGAAGCACCTGCAGTTCACGATCGACGGCGGCGGGGCACGGGTGAGCGCGGAGACGTTCAGCGGAGACATCACCATCGAACGCGCTTCGAGCGCGCGCCAGGAGGATTGACCCATGCATCGGACGCTGATCGCCATCGTCCTCGCCGCCGCCATCGCCGCGCCGGCCGCCGCCCAGCAGACCAGCGCCGGCGGGCGAGAGACCGACGACACCTTCGACTGGTCCGGGGAAGTGGGCGCGGGGAACTGGCTCCGCATCCGCAACATCAACGGCTCGATCGAAGTCGCCGAGGCCACCGGCGCCACCGCGGAGGTCCACGCCCAAAAGCAATGGCGCCGCGGTGATCCGCGCCGGGTCCACTTCGCGGTCGTGAAGGACGGCGGCAACGTCACCGTCTGCGCGCTCTGGCACGACGACGACACGTGCGACGCGAACGGCGTCAACTCGCACCACCACCACGACCATGATGATGGCGGCAACGTGTCGGTCCACTTCACGGTCAAGCTCCCCAAGGGGGTGAAGGTGGACGTCGGCACCATCAACGGCAGCGTCAGCGTGACCGGCGCCGGCGCCGAGGTCGTCGCCACGACCGTGAACGGGCGCGTGGATGCCGCGACCAGCAGCGGCCCGGTCCGCGCCACGGCGGTGAACGGCTCGGTCCACGCCCGCATGGACGCACTCCCCCCCGATGTGGATCTCGAGTACAGGACCGTGAACGGCAGCGTCACCGTCGAGCTCCCGGCGAGCTTCGACGCTGACGTGGAGATGACGACCGTGAACGGAACGCTGCGGAGCGACTTCCCCCTCACCGTCAACGGCCGCATCAACCCGCGCCACATTCGGGCGGTGATCGGGAAGGGCGGGCGGCGCCTCCAGCTCGAGACGGTGAATGGGAGCGTCGAGCTCCGGAAACTCAGCTAGCGCGCCTCCGTAGTATCTTCCGCGGGGATCTTCCCCCTCCCGCCGCGCTCCGGGATCCATCGCGCGCGGCGGGCGCGCCGTACCCGGGCGCCGCGCGTCGGATGGCGCGGGCCCCGAACGGCGCGCCCGGGGCCCGCGGCTCGCTACTCGAGGAGGAGCATCATGCGTCTGCGCTTGCGTCCCGCCGCGCTGCTCATTGCGGCCTCCGTCGCCCTCGGTGGTTGTGGGGAATCACACGTCGAGCAGAACGCGTTCGCGTGGACGGGCACCATCCCCGCCGGCGGTTGGTTCTATCTCCGCAACCGCACCGGGACGATCCGCGTGGAACGCTCCACCTCACCCTCGATCGAGGTCACCGCGACGGCGCACTGGCGCTCGGGGCGGCAGATCCCCGTGCGCTTCGCCCGAGGCACCGCGAACGGCAACGTGGTCATCTGCACGATGCTCGCCGACGGCGGCACCTGCTCGCCTCACCGCTACAGCACCGGCGCCCGGCGCCACTGGTGGAGCATCTTCGGCTCGTCGGGCGGCGACGCGCGCGTGGACTACGTCGTGCACCTCCCCGCCGGAGTCAAGCTCGACGTGAGCACCATCGTCGGC
>JADGGM010000560.1 GCA_019689955.1 Gemmatimonadaceae bacterium | reverse complement strand
CGAGGAAGACGACGCGCCGGACTGGACATACTCCACCTGCAACAGCAAGATCTGACCTCAATCTACAAAGCCAGCCGCACTTCAACGAAGCAGTACTAAGCCTCGGCGCCGGTAAGTTGCTCAACGCGACACTTCAGCTCCAAGCAGGTCCGAAGGTTGAGATACCGATGACCGAGAAAGGCGCGGATCTCGTTTACACAAATGAGGTGTCTGCCGAATTCACTGTAACCGTCGCTGGACAGGGCAAGGGCATCAAACGCACATTCTGGTCCTCAGAGGGCGCCGACGACACGCGCGAGGTGACGAGCAAGAGCACGGTCAAGGAGGGCGGTGTCAACCACGAGGGAAGAACCACCTACAAGGGGGCAAGTGGGGGGTCAACGCCATCTTTGGGTTCTCAGTAGACATAAACTGGGCTGCAGTTGGCGACATCCTTTCGCGTGTCACTCCGCAATGGCCGGATCTCACGAGGACTTGCCCGACGATAGCATGCCAAAAGTGAGGAACCAAATAATGCGATCCCTAGGACGTGTCCTTAGCGTCGTTGGCATCTTCGGCTTTCTATTCCTTCTCAGCCTGTCGAATTCAACTATCAGGGCGGTGGTGAACGAGAGTCCGAGGATGCTAGGAGTCAGCAATGTCATTGGCGCGCTAACCGCGGTCGGAATTTTTGTTCCCTGGTTGATGGCGTTCTATGACTGGGGGACACGCTTCCGCGGGAAGCCCGAGAGCAAGCGACGTTGGGGGCTCGCGCTCGTTCTCACGATGTTCGTCGGAGCAGGTGCTATTGGCTGAGAAGGCAGGCGCACGCAGAGGCTCTCGTCGAACGTTGAGTGTCCCCGCGCGGGTCCGCCGCCGGCGCGCTCGAGTCTCAACTCGGAGGTCGTGAGTAATCGGTCACGCCTCACCCGGATCCGCCGGAGCCGCGCCGATGCCCATGCGAAATGCCGCGTGCCCAGGAGTGATGCGCTCCTGGGCACGCGCGCATCGCGCATCTTGAGAGCGCGCGATGGCGCCGGCGGGGTCGAGTCTAAGGTCGGCGGTCGCCGTGCTGCCGCGCCGCATCCGGATCTGCCGGACCTCCGCCGGGCCTACACACGCGCTCTGGGTGTCGGGCGCCATCAGCTTTGCCACCGGAGGCCGCCGGGGCCGCTGGCGCCTCGTGTCTAGTGCGGGATGCGCGTCCGGCACTCGCCAAGCGTGAACGCGTTCATCGTCACTTGTCAATCAGGCCCGGGCCGGACGGGGGCGCGCGTAGCTCGATCCTGAAAGTCCTTGGGAGGCGCTCGCTCGCAGCGGAGCTGCGAGAGCCCTCGAACCCCCTTTGTGGGAGACTGGGACGCGCTCCAGAGGCCGGGGGAGCCGATCTCGTGTGGGATGTCTCCGAAGGGCATGCGTCGCCCCCTCGCCGCATCGACGTGCTCGTGGGCTCCTGGTCCCCGGCCCGCCAGCCGTGCAGTTCCTCCCCATGCTACACGCGCTCGCCAGTTTCGCCAGTCCCCCGGTGCCCCGGTAAGTCGGGCGTCCACGGTCGCTCGGTGCGCGCGACCGCGTAGAAGAGCTTGAGTCCTTTGCGGGCGATCGCCGTCAAGGCGGCGAAGGGGCGGCGGCCATTCCGGGCAAGGAGCGCCTCATACTGGCGGCGGAAGATCCCGTCCTTATGCACGCTTCGGACGGCGAACATATGCGCGTGCTTCCGGAGCACGGGGCGGCCCCGCTTGGAGATCCGCTTCTCCCCTTTCACGATCCCGCTCGAGCGCTCGACGAGGGTGAGCCCGGCGAGCGCCAGGATCTGCCGGGAGGAATCGTACGCCTTTGGGTCGCCGATCGAGCCGAGGAACACGGCGGCGGAGACGGGCGCCACATTCGGGATCGTGAGCAGGGCGCGCGCCGCGGGCAGCCCCGCGAGCCGCTCACGCATCGCGCGCTCGAGGGTGTGCATTTGCTGCTCGTAGAGGTCGAGGCGCGCGATGAGGAGCGGGATCTCGTCTTTCATCGCCCCCTGCGCACTGGGCAGCGCCACGCTGTGCGTGGCGGCCTCGATCAGCCGCTCGTAGGCCTCCAGCTTGAGGTGATGGCGGCTCTCGCGTCGGAGCACCGCGAGGACGGCCCGCTTCGGGGCGCGGCGCAGCGCCTCGGGCCCCGGGAATTCGCGCAGGAGTGCGCGGGCGGTCTTCTTGACGGGGGAGGCGAAGAGCGCCGGGAACTCGGGGAAGACCACGTCGAGCGCCGTGTGGAGGCGTGTGATTGCGCCGCGGCGGAGCGTGGAGAGTCGCTCGCGGGCACTCAGGAGGTAGCGGAGCTCGGCGTAGGCGGGCGAGAGGAACGGGAAGACGACGAAGTGCCCTTGCGCGGTGAGGTCCGTGATCCCGACCGCGTCCTTGGCGTCGGTCTTCAAGGGCTGGCGGTGGGTCACCTCCTTCCAGCGCTTCGTATGGGCCGGGAGGATGCTCACGATCCGGAATCGCTCGTCGGCCGCCCGGAGGAAGTGGGCGAAGGTGAAGCCGTACATCCCGGCGAGCTCGATGCCGGCGACGACCTCGCCGGCGGCGGGACCGACCTGCTCGCGGATGAAGGCGATGCCGTGCTCGAAGCCGGGGCGCGTCGTCGGGCACTGCAGTGGCTTGGAGTCGGCGCCACCACGCGGGCGGACGACCAGGGCGTGGTGGAACTTGCCGGCATCGACGCCGACGACGGCCGCCGCGACTTGGGCGAGCTGGCGCTTCTGGTGATTGCGCACGGGGACACTCCTGGTGAAGGTGTACCAGGAGCACGCGCCAGCACGAGAACGCGGCACGACTCTGAACCGCCCCGGGATTCGGCGCCTCTGCTACCTC
>JADGGM010000559.1 GCA_019689955.1 Gemmatimonadaceae bacterium | reverse complement strand
CCGCTCCCCCCGCCCGTCACGTGCAACCAGTGGGGTGCGCTGTGCCTCGTCTCGATCCCCACCTACGACGGGTCCGGGGAAGTCGTGCACCCCGACCTCGTCGTGTTCTCCGCGGCGTGGCACCAGCATCTCGCCTGGCTCGCCATGACGCCGTACCGCGGCGGGAACCCGTCGTACGAGAACCCCTCGATCGTCGCCGATGGGGAGCGTGCGCCCTGGGTCGTCCCCGATGGCGTGACCAACCCCCTCGTCCCCGCGCCGTCCACCGGGCACTACTCCGACCCCGACCTGGTGTACAACCCCGCCGAGGACGAGCTGTGGTACTACTTCCGGAGCACCATCGGCGGACGCGATGAAGTGCGGCTCATGCGGAGCCGCGATGGCGTGTCCTGGAGCGAGCCGGAGACCGTCGCCAGCGCCGACGGGATCGCGATCGTCTCCCCCACCGTGGTCCGCCGCGATGACGGGAGCTGGACCATGTGGTCCGTGAGCGCCGTGGACGGGGGCTGCCAGGCGAAGAGCACGCGCGTCGAGCGGCGCACGTCCACCGACGGCATCCACTGGTCCGCCCCCTCGGACGTCGCGATGGCGCAGCCCGGGTACGCAGTCTGGCACCTCGACATCCAGTACGTGCCGTCGCGCGGGGAGTACTGGGCCCTGTACGTCGGCTACCCGACGGAGACCGGGTGCGCGGTGGACGACCTCTTCTTCGGGCGGAGCACCGACGGCGTGCACTGGCAGACCTATCCCGCGCCGCTCATCGCCCACGGCGCCGTCCCGGCCTTCCAGGACGCGGTCTATCGCTCGACCTTCCAGTACGACGCGGCGAACGACGTCATCCGCCTCTGGGTGAGCGGCACGGCGTTCGTGAACCGCGCTTGGGTCTGGGCGCTCGCCACATCGCAGTGGCGGATGGCGGACCTGGTGGCGCACGTGTCGGCGCCGGCTGCGCGTGCCGCGCTGCGTACCGTGGCCCCCATGGTGTGGGACACGAGGAGCGCGCGGACGAGCATGGAGAACTTCCCGTGATGCGGCCTGGGCCGTTTTACCCAGAGCGGGGGAAGGTTGCAACCTTTGGGGCGCTCGTGCGTACTATTTGTCGGGCGCGCGGCGCTCGCGTGTTGTGTGTGTGCGAGCCGCGCCTCCGAAAGCGAGTCGCCGGTCCCGGTGGTACGATGTCATGCGCGTGCCTTCCTCCTTAGCGCATGGCGTCTCTTCCAAACCCCGGGCCGGCGACTCTATTTGTCTGGGACCTGTTGGCGCCAAGTTAGGGCAAAATACGAATCTTGTCCAGCGTACCGCGGTGCCCGGCTCGGCGCCTGGGGGGGATCAGAGCGGGAGGGTCAACTGTGCGGGCCCGGAGCCCGCGATGAAGGGCCCTGCGGGGGTACGCTGGGACGCGGCGGCGACCTGGCCGCGGAAGGCGGTCCGGGCGAGCGCGCTCCGGACGGTGCTCGTGGCGAGCGCGGGATCGTTGCACGACTCGCTCAGGTGCGCGAGCACGACGTGCGCCAGCCCCCGGTGCGCGCAGTCGGCCGCGAGCGCGGCGGCGGCGCGGTTGCTCAGATGGCCGTGCGAGCCGGCGATCCGCTCGCGGACGGATGGGGGGTACGGCCCGGCGCGCAGCATCCCCTCGTCGTGGTTCGCTTCGAGGACGAGGAGCGCGAGGTCGCCGAGCGCGGCGCGAACGGCGGCGCTCGCGTGCCCGAGGTCGTAGGCGATCCCGGCGCGCGTTCCGCTTTCCCGGCCGGTGACCACGAGTGCCACCGGTTCGGCCGCGTCGTGCGGGGTGGGGACGGACTGGACCGTCATGGCGCGGAGCTCGATCGTGGCGCCCGCGGCGAACGTTCGCGCGCCGGCGTCGGCGAGGGGCGGGTGCGCGGCGGCCGTGCCCTGGGTGGCGTAGAGCGCCCACCCCCAGCGGGCCGCCGCGGCGCAGGCGCCCAGCACGTGATCCTGATGCTCGTGCGTGATGATCACCGCCTCGATCGACTCGCACGGGATCTCGAGCGCGGCGAGTCGCCGGGCGAGAACGCGCGGGGTAAACCCGGCGTCGATGAGCACCCGCGACCCCCCGCTCTCCACGAGCACCGCGTTCCCGCGGCTCCCGCTCCCGAGCGTCCAGAGGCGCATCAGCGCTCCCGCCAGCTCAGCGCGTGGGCCGCCGCGAGCTGCGCGCGCTGGCGGGCGCTCAGCGGGATGCCGCGCCGCCCCATGGCGCGCTCCGCGGTCTCGAGGAACTTGTCGAGCCGGTACATCGCGAGGTCGTCCCCCTCGCCCCACGAGAAGGGGGGGACGTACTTCGGGGGCATGGGGCTCCCGTAGATGTTCGAGCCCGCGCCGATCACGCTCCCGGTGGTCAACCGCGTGCCGATCCCGGTCTTCACGTGGTCGCCGAGGAAGGAGCCGAGCTTGAGGGTGCCGGTGTCGCGCATCCCGCTCGGGGTCCAGAGCTGCACGCTCCCGTAAGTGTTCTTCAAGTTGCTCGTGATCGTCCCGGCGCCGAGGTTGGTCCACCGGCCGAGATACGAGTGGCCGACGAAGCCGTCGTGCCCCTTGTTGGCGTGGCCGAGCATGATGGTCTCGCTCATCTCGCCGCGCACGACGCACGTCTCGCCGATCGAGCACCCGCTCACCCGGTCGCCGAGGACCGTCGTGCCGGGGCCGATCGAGCAGGGACCGACGAGCCGCGTGAAGGCGCGCACGCTGGCCCCGCGCCGGACGAGCACCGGCCCCGCGCTCACGTCGAAGCAGACGAGGGGCTCCACGGTCGCGCCGCGCTCCACGTAGACGGGCTCCTCTCCGATCACGATCGCCTGCTCGGGGAGGGGGACGCAGTCGAGGGT
>JADGGM010000558.1 GCA_019689955.1 Gemmatimonadaceae bacterium | reverse complement strand
CGATCGACCTGGCCGGCTCGCCCAAGGACCTGGAGACCTTGTTCCAGCTGCTCTACCTCCAGTTCACCGCGCCCAAGCTGGATACGGCGGCGGTGCACAGTTGGGCGAGCCTGGCCAAGTATGAGGGCAACGGGGCGACGCTCCAGGATCAGATCGACCAGATCTTCGCCCGCGGGGAGCCGCGGCTCTGGCCGGTCTCGACGGAGCTCGCCGAGCTGGTGCGGCCGGAGGAGGCACTGGCGGCGTACAAGGACCGGTTCGGGAACGCAGCGGACTTCACGTTTATCCTGGTGGGAGCGCTCACACCCGCGCAGGCCCGGCCGTTGGTGGAGCGCTACCTGGCGAGCTTGCCGGCGACGGGGGCGCATGAGACGCCGAAGGCGCTGGAGGTCAAGCCGTTCCTGCCCAAGCAGGACAACACGAACCGGGTGCTGGAGCTCCCGAAAGCGCAGACGCTCGTGGTCTTCGATGGGCCGTTCCCCTCCGCACCCACGGAGTACCTGCAAGCCCGCCAGGAGCTCGATCTCCTCCTCACGGTGCTGCAGGACCGGGTGCGCACACGCCTGCGGGAGGAGCTGGGAGGGACCTACAGCCCGCTGGTCACGGGCTACACGTATCAGTTGCCGGAAGCGGGGCAGTCCTCGGAGCGCTACCGGGTGTTGGGGGGCTTCGATGCGGCCCCGGAGCGGATGCGCGGGATGTGGAAGGCGTTCACGGCGATCTTGGACTCACTCCGCACCAACGGCGCGCGGCCGGACGAGCTTAAGCGGGCGGCCACGATCCAGCGGCGGCAGCATGAGACGGCGCTCCAAGAGAACACCTACTGGCTCAGTGCCCTCCAGCGCTACAGTCGGCTGGGGATCCCGCTGGAGAAGATCGTCGCGCCGTACGGCACACGGTCGGTCACCCCGAACGAGCTCCAGCTCGCCGCCCAGCGCTACCTGCCGAGCGACGTGTACATCCACGCGACGCAGATGCCGCGCGATAGCACCCTCTACACCAAGGCCGATACCACCACATCCCACCCCACCCAACTGGTACGATCGGGCGCGCGGTAATCGCGTTCGCCGTTTGATTCGCGCGGGTGCACCGCGCGTGAGGCCGCCGACCCGTCATTGCTCCGGGTCGGCGGCCTCGCCGTTCGTTAATGCCCAACGACGCTTCCTCGCTGCCCGGCTCCCGCGCGGCGCCGCGGGCGCGGCGATCAGCAGATCGGCCGAGATGCCGAGCGCTGCGCGGAGCTTCTGCACCTGTCCCATCGAGAGCGGGCGCTTACCGTTGAAGAAGTCCGACACGCGGGAGCGCCCGCCAAACAGCGGCGCGAGCTGGGCGCGAGTCATGCCACGCTGAGCAAGCATGAAGTCGACGACTTCCTGCGGCGAGACATCGCCCTCGCCAAAGCGGACGTGCTCTTCGTCGTATGCCTGGACCAATACGGTCAGAAACTCCAGCCGCTCCTCCTCACGGCGCGTGAGCTTCTTCCGGTCGAGCAAGTCGTCGATCTCCGCAACCGCCGCATCGTACTCCCGTTCGTTCCGCAAGACATGCGGCGTGCTGAAATCCAAGACCGCGCCCATACCGACCTCGCTGTGAGAGGGTCTGCCGGCATCACTGCCAAAAAGAATAACAGCCCTGGCGCCCGTCAAAAGCGTCGCGGAGGTGGTCCGTCGTATGCACCGCGTGCACTCCCCGCACGACCCGCGTGCGCACGGCAGCGAGCGCGACCCTCACCCCGGAGAATCCCCCATGCGCGATGACCGGAACGTCCTCCGCGATGCCCTGGACGGCGCCCTCGCCGGCCTGCTCGCCACGTGGCTCATGGGGAAAGCGACAACCGTGCTGTACGACCGCGAGAACCCCTCCGCCCGTGCGCGCGAGGACGCCGCGCGCGCCGGGAAGACGTCGTACGGCGTCGCGGCCGAGAAGCTCGCGCGAGCCGTCGGCGCCTCGCTCTCCGACGAGCAGCGTCAGGCGTACGGGAAGGCCATCCACTGGGCCCTCGGCATGGCCGCGGGCGCGGCGTACGGCGTGCTCCGCCCCCGCGTGCCGAACCGCATGCTCGCACGCGGGCTCGCCTTCGGCACGCTGTTCTGGCTCCTCGCCGACGAAGGCGCCACCGTGGCGCTCGGCCTCACCCCGGGCCCACGTGCCTTCCCCTGGCAGACACACGCGCGCGGGCTCGTGGGCCACACCGTGTTCGGCACCGTGGCGGATACGACGCTCGACGTGCTGCAAGGCGCGGCATAGCCCCGAGCATCGCCGGCCGGGGTTGGTGGACCGGCGCGCCAGGCGTCATGATATACCTCATGGCGCCCCCCACCCTCGCGCTCGATCGCGTCTCCAAGACCTACGGCACGGTCCGCGCGCTCGACGCCGTGTCGCTCACCGTCGAGGCCGGAACGTGCCTCGCGCTCGTGGGCGAGAGCGGCTCGGGGAAGACGACGCTCCTCCGGTGCATCAACCGCCTCGTGGAGATCGACGCCGGACGCATCACGCTCGACGGACGCGACACGCGCGCGCTCGACCCCGTCGCGCTCCGCCGCTCGATCGGGTACGTGCCGCAGGACGGCGGGCTCCTCCCGCACTGGAGCGTGCGCCGGAACGTGGCGCTCGTCCCCTGGCTCGAGGGGCGCCCCGATCGCACGCGCGCGGCCGACGAGGCGCTCGCGCTCGTCGGGCTCCCGGCCGCGGAGCTGGGTGACCGGTGGCCGCACGAGCTCTCCGGCGGGCAGCGGCAGCGCGTGGCCGTCGCGCGCGCGCTCGCGGGCGGACAGGCGCTCCTCCTCCTCGACGAGCCGCTCGGCGCGCTCGACGCGATCACGCGCTCCGATGTCCAGCAGATGCTGCTCGGCG
>JADGGM010000557.1 GCA_019689955.1 Gemmatimonadaceae bacterium | reverse complement strand
CCCCCTCCCCGTTCCCTTCTCCCTCGACGAGGTAGACTTCGGTCCGGTTGCAGGTAGAGAGGAGCACCATCTCGCGGGCCCCGCTGCGGTGGCGCAGCTCCGCGAGCGCGTCCCCGACCTCGTGCGGGGCCACGGCCACGCGCTCGCGCACCTCGATCGGCGCCGTGCGATAGTTGATCCCGGCGACGATCAGCGCCACGCCGCCACCTCGTCGGCGACCACTCCAGCCTCCACACGCTCGCAGAAGCGCTCTCCGACGAGCGCGTCGTGCGCGCGCTGCCACGCGGTGCGGTCCCCGGCCGCGAGGAGGCGTCGGCGGAGGGCGGCGAGCGCGCGGAGCGCGGCGGCGTAGCGGTCGTCGAAGCGCGCGGCGATCGCGTCGCGGATGCGCGCGGCCGCGCCGGGGACGCCCCCCGCGCTCACGCCGATCACGAGGTCCCCGGCGCGATGGACGGCCACGGTCACGCAGTTCCCCGCGTCCGGATCGTCGGCCACGTTGACGAGGCGCGGCGCGCAGCGCGCCTCCGCGGCGATCGCGGCGTTGAGCGCGCGGTCGCTCGTCGCCGCGACGACGAAGGTCGCACCGTCGAGGTCGCTGGACTCGTACGAGCGCTCGACCAGGGTGCACCGCGCGTCGGCGCGCGCCATGGCGCGCAACGGCTCGCCGATGGCGGGGGCGACCACGCGCACGCGCGCGCCCGCGTCGAGGAGCGCGCGCACCTTCCGCGCCGCCACGCTCCCTCCGCCGACGACCAGCGCGTCGATCGATTCGCCATCGAGCACGACCGGGTAACCGCTCACAGGAACTGCCCCGAGCGCGTGTCGAGGACGCGGAACGCCACGTACAGCACGATTACCCCCACGAACAGCGTACCCGTCACGACCGCCGCGCGTCGCGCCTGCCACCCGGCGACCACGCGGCCGGCCGTCACCGTCGTCACGGCGGCCCAGGCCGTGAGCGCCCAGATGACCTTCACCGGGTGCCCCGCGTGGTACACCACGGAGTAGGCGCCGGCAAGCCCTGTTCCCACCGTGAGCGTGAGCCAGCCGGCGATGACCGCCAGGTGGTTCACCCGGTCGAGCGTCGCCAGCGGGGGGAAGAAGCGGAAGATCGCCCCGAAGCGCCGCGACTTGAGCTCGCGTCGCTCGAGAAGGTACATCGCCCCCGCCCCGGCGGCGGTGGCGAAGCTCGCGATGCCGAGGAAGCTCAGGAGCACGTGTGCGCCGAGCCACAGGCCGCGGAGCCCCGACGGCTCGTGGTACGGCGTCATCCCCGCCGCCGTCGCGAACACCACGAGCACCGCGGCCAGCGGAGCGGCCACGAGCGTGAGGCTCACCTCACGCGCCAGCACCTCGACCACGAGGAGCGAGAGCGCCACGAGGAAGCCTGCGAAGGAGAGCGCGGGTCCGAGCCCGGTGAGCGGCGGGACCCCGTGCACGTGCGTGAACGTCCCCAGCGCCACCCCGTGCGCGGCGACGCCCGCCGCCAACAGCCACACCACGCCGCGCACCGGCGCGGCGATGGGACGCGCAAACGGCACCGCGGCCAATCCAGCCGCGGCGAGAAAGCACGTGACGGCGAGGGCGTGGGCGATCACGATCATGCGTGCGCGTAATCTAAGCATGGAGGCCGCGCCAGAGGTACCTCGCCAAGGGATCGATGCGGCAAGGGGGAGCCGCGCCGGACGCGACTCCCCCTCGGGCAGATCCACATCGCGGCTCGGCGCGCTCGCGCGCGCCGTGCGTACGCTACGGCATGCGCGCCGTGAGCCGCGCGTGCACCCCTTCGGCGATGGCGGGCTGGCGCTGGTCCACGATCATCGCCGTGACGCCATCGTTCGTGACCTTCACGACCTGCGCGAGCGCGATCTTCTCCTCGGGGAGGACGACGTTCGAGGTCGTGCCGGGGACCGTCGTGCGCATCCGCGGACGGAAGAGGGTGAACTGGTCACCGACCTTGATCCCGTCCTTCGCCGTCGCATCGAGGATGACGTAGCTCTGCGTCGACGGGAGCACGGCGTGGTCGGACACGTAGATGACCGTGCTCTCGGTCCCCAGCATGAGCGGCGTGGGGCGCGCTTCGGCCTTGAGCGGGAAGCGGTCGAGCGGGAGCACGCCTTGCCCGGGCTCGACGGCGCGGAACTGGCGCACGATGCGCACGGTCGTCGCGTCGCCGTTGTCGGCGCGTTCCACCTCGACGATCGCGGTGGGGAGCAGGACTTGCCGTCCGCTGGGGAGCACCGGCCCCTCGGCCACCGTCATGAGGCGGTCACCGCGCGCGGCGACGACCCCTTTGGGGAGGGTGATGTAGATGCGGTCCTGCGGGAAGAAGCGGTCGCGCATCGAGGCCTGCTCGATCCCGGGGAGGTCGGCGCTCTGGATCACGCGCCCCTGCCCGGCGGGCCCGCCCGAGCGGTCGACCCACGGCGCCGCGTAGAACTCGCCCGGGCGCACGGCGGCGTGCGGGTAGGCGGCCGCGGAGGCGCCGAAGCGCGAGGAGTTCAGGATGCGGTGCGCCGTCGCCTGCGCGAACACCGTCGGCCCGCCGGAGCGCGCGGGGACGACCTCGGGGAGCGGCTGCAGGGCGGGAGCCATGCTGTCCTCAGCGACCAACTGCGCGCCGCCGGGGATCCGCAGCACCTCGCCGGGATAGATCCAGTGCGGGTCTTCCACGACCTCGGTGTTGAGACGGTAGATCTCCGGCCAGAGGAAGGGGTCGTTCAGGTACTGGCGGGAGATGTCCCACAGCGTGTCCCCCTTCTTCACCGTGTGCGTCTGCCCCGTGGCGGTGGTGGCCGTCGCGTCGGGCGCGGCGGGGCTGGTCGGCGCGGGGGAGGTGGGGTTGGTGACGGGCGCG
>JADGGM010000556.1 GCA_019689955.1 Gemmatimonadaceae bacterium | reverse complement strand
GTGCTGACGCTGGAGGAGGCGGAGGGGCTGGCCGAGCGCGCGGAGCGCGCCCCGCTCGAGGCCGCGGCCGTGGTCGGCCAGGCGCGCGAGCTCCGGGCCATCGCCAACCACATCTACGTCGCCCTCGCGCGGCGCGAGCCCCCCGATCCCGCGTGGGTGCGTGCGTTCGACGACGCGCTCCGCACCCTGATCGGCGGCGTGCACATCGAGTGGCGCGATGGGGCCTTTGCCTGGCGCCCCGGCGACCCCCAAGCGCTCGACGTGGTCCTGCGGCGCGTGGCGTGGCTCACGGCGCAGTTCCTCACTTCCGCGGACCTCACCTATTTCCGCCGCTGTGCCGGCGAGGACTGCGCCTGGTTCTTCCTCGACAGCACGCGGAACCACAGCCGCCGTTGGTGCGCCATGAGCGATTGCGGTGGCCGGGCGAAGGCGCGGCGCTACTATCGGCGCAAGCAACAGCAGCAGGAGTCGCGCGGCGACTCGGCGTGAGGCCGGCGCCCCGGCGCCACGGTCACGGCGCCGAGGCCCGCTCCGTCGGCACGCGCTGCACCGTGAGCGACGCCACGCGCCGCCCTTCCAGGGCGCGTACCGTGAACACCGCGCCCCCCGCCGTCACGTGATCGCCCACGCGCGGCACCCGGCCGAGCGTCCCGAACACGAAGCCGCCGATCGTCGCGTACTCCCCCTCCGGCACCGCCAGGTCGTGGACCTCGTTCAGCTCCGCGATCCCCATCTCGCCGGGCACCACGAGCTCCCCGGGCGCCGCCGGGGGGGCGGCCGCCGGGGGCTCGCCCTCCCCGTACTCCTCGGGGATCGCCCCCACGATCTCCTCGAGCAGGTCGGAGAGCGTCACGATCCCCGCCGTGCCCCCGTATTCGTCGAGCACGACCGCCATGCGCACGCGGCGCCGCTTGAAATCCGCCAGCACGTCCTCGATCTCCCGCGTGGCCGGGATCATCGGCACCGGGCGGAGGAGTGTGCGCAGCGTGAACGCCGCGGGCGGGTGGTGCGCGAGGGGGAGCAGATCTTTCGCCAGGACGAGCCCGACGATATTGTCAATCGTCCGCTCGTACACGGGACAGCGGGAGCGCCCGCTCTCCTCCACCACGTGGAGCGTCTCGTCGAGCGTCGCCTCGATGGGAATGGCGACGATCTCGGTGCGCGGCGTCATCACGTCGCGCGCCGTTTTCTCCGAGAACGCGAACACGCCCTGCAGCAGCGCCGCATCCTCTCGCTCCAGCGTCCCGAGCTCTTCGCTCTGTTCCACGAGGAGTCGCAGCTCGTCGGGGCCGTGCGCCGCGCTCGCCTCGCGCGGGGGCGTTACGGCACGGATGCGGCGGTTGATCCGCTGGAACGACCCGGCGAGGAGCGCCGTGAGCGGGTAGGTGATCCAGGCGAAGACGAGGAGCGGGGGCACGAGGTAGCGCGCCGCCCGCTCGGGGCGCGCGAGCGCGGCGGCGCGCGGCGTCAGCGCGCCGAAGACGATGTGGAGGTAGATGGTGACGAGCAGTGCGACGACCAGCAGGACGATCCCGCGCGCGCTCCCCGCGCTCCCCGCGTCCCCCGCGCTCTCGCGAGCGGCGCCGAGCGGGAGCCACCACGCCGCGAGGAGCCACCCCAGCGCCAACGTGCTGAGCGTGGTCCCGAGCTCGCTCGCCGCGAGCACACGCGGCGTGCGGTCGAGCGCGCGGAGCGCGATCCGCGCTGCCCGGTCCCCCGCGCGCGAGAGCTCCTCCAGCCGCGGGCGCCGCGCGCGGACGAGCGCCAGCTCCGCGGCCACGAAGAACGCGTTCGCCGCGATGAGTAGGAGGACGGCGACGATGCGCATCGCTCTCGACCACGCTTAGCGGGACGCGCGGCGCCCGCTCAGCGGCGCGCGGCGCCCCGCGGTCCGGACGACTCCATGGCTCACTCTCACGCCGGTCACGACCACCACGACCATCACGCCCATGGCCACGGGCATCTGCACGGAGCCGGCCGCGGCGCCAACGGCGCGGAGCAGACGCGCCGCCTCCGCGTGGCGCTCCTCATCACGACGCTCGTCCTCGTGGCCGAGGCCGTCGGCGGATGGCTCGCCAACTCCCTCGCCCTGCTCGCCGATGCCGGCCACATGCTCACCGACGTCGCGGCGCTCGCGCTCACCCTCTTCGTCGCCTGGTTCAGCCAGCGCCCGGAGACCCCCAGGCGCACGTACGGCTACCTGCGCCTGGAGATCCTCGCGGCGTTCCTGAACGGCGCCACCCTCCTCCTCATCTCCGCGGCCATCCTCTGGGAGGCGGTGCTGCGGCTCCGGCGGCCGGAGCCGGTGGGCGGGGGGCTCATGCTCGCGATCGCGCTCCTCGGGCTCGTCGCCAACCTCGCCTCGGCCTGGGTCCTCCACCCCGCGAGCGAGGGGAGCCTCAACGTGCGCGGCGCCTACCTCCACATCCTCGGCGACATGCTCGGCTCCGTCGGCGCCGTCGCCGCCGCGCTCATCATTCGCTTCACCCACTGGCTCCCCGCCGACCCCATCGCCTCGATCATCGTCACCGTCATCGTCGTGCACAGCGCCTGGCGCCTCGTGCGCGAGTCGGTCGACGTGTTCCTCGAGTCGACCCCGGCCCACATCTCCCTCGGCGGCGTCCGCGCGCAGCTCGAGGCCATCCCCGGCGTCGAGTCCGTGCACGACCTGCACGTGTGGACCGTGACGTCGGGGGTCATCGCCATGAGCGCGCACGCCATCGTGCGTGAGCCCGAGCGGCACCAGCACGTCCTCGAGCACGTGCACGACGCCATGCGCCTCTTCGGCATCCAGCACGTCACGGTCCAGCTCGAGCGCAAGGAGATGTACGAGCGCGAGCTGCACCTGCACCCGTAGCG
>JADGGM010000555.1 GCA_019689955.1 Gemmatimonadaceae bacterium | reverse complement strand
TGGGGCCGCCGCGGGGCCCACGTGCCGCGCCCGGCCGGGGGGGCGGCGGCCCCGCGCGCGGCGGGCGCCACGCGCGCGCGCGTGGCGCGGAAGCGCTCGATCTGCACGCCGCCGAGCTGCTCGGCGCCGGGCGCGTCGCGGCCGGCGGGGGCGATGATCTGGACCTCCACTCCCTCCTCGCGCAGCGCCACCGCGAGTCGCAGGAGGAGCGCTCCAGCCGCCGCGCCCCCCTCCTTCCCCAGGTGCCGCGGGACCGAGTGGGCGAGGAAGAGCACGCGCACGACGTCAGTCCTGCTCCGGGTGGCTCCGCGCGCCCACGTGCTCGGCCAGGAACCGCCGCAACTCGCGCAGCTCGGCGCGCTGGCCGGCGATCATCTCGCCCAGGAGCCCGCCCACGAAGAAGATGCTCCCCGTGATCACGCACGTCTCCACGAGGTTGAGGAGCGGGCGGAAGCCGACCCCGGCGAGCACGCGGATGAGCACCGCGACGATCCCCGTGAGCACGCCGAGCGCGAACAGCGCCGCGCCCAGCATGCCGAAGAGCAGGAGCGGCTTCTTGGCGAAGCGGAGCTCGAACCACACCGAGAGCATGTCGAGCACGCCCACCGGGATCCGCCCGATCCCGAACTTCGACTTCCCCGCGTGGCGCGGGTAGAGCGGCACCGGGATCTCCGACACCGTGTACCCGTAGGCGGCCGCGATCACGATCATGTAGCGGTGCCAGTCGGGGCGCACGGGGAGGACGTCCATGATCTCGCGGCGGTACGCCTTCACCGAGTTGAGGTCGCGCACGGGGACGTCGAACAGCGCCCGGCTCAGGCGGTTGTAGACGCGCGAGACGAAGGCTTTCTCGTACACCCCCTGCTTGTGCCCCGTCACCATGTCCGACTCGCCGGCGAGGATCGGGGCGACGAGGCGGGGGATGTCCTCGGGCTTGTACTGCAGGTCCGCGGGGTAGAAGACGAGCACGCGTCCGCGCGCGTGGAGGTAGCCGGTGCGCAGCGCGTCCGCGATCCCGCGCCGCGTGCGGTGGCGCGCGGTGCGAAGAAAGGGGTACCGCTGCTGGAGCTCCTGCAGGACGGCCCACGTGGCGTCCTCGGAGCCGTCGTCGACGACGACGACCTCGTACGAGACGGGGGCGCCGGCGAAGGTGGCGGCCGCCTGCTCCATGAAGAGGGGGAGGTTCTCGGCTTCGTCCTTCGCGGGAACGAGCACCGAGACGTCCACCTCGGCACCGGCTCGCTCGGGCGTGATCCGCGCGGCGGGGGCGGCGATGGTCATCGTCACACCCGCTTCCGCATGCGGGCGGAGAGCACGCCCAACTGGTCGCGGTACTTGGCCACGGTGCGCCGCGCGATCTGCACGCCGCTGTCCTTGAGGATGTTCACGATCGCCTGGTCCGTGAGCGGGTGCCTGGGGTCCTCCTCGGCCACGAGCTTCTCGATCTGCGCCTTGATCCCGCGCGCCGAGACGTCCTCGCCGCCGGTGGTCGAGAGCCCGGAGGAGAAGAAGAACTTGAGCGGGAGCACGCCGCGCGGCGTCTGCACGAACTTCTCGTTCGTCACGCGGCTCACCGTCGACTCGTGCATGTTGATCACCTCGGCCACCTCGCGGAGCGTCAGCGGCTTGAGGTACTGCACGCCCTTCTCGAAGAAGTCGCGCTGTCGGTCGACGATGAAGTTCATCACCTTGAGCATCGTCTGCCGCCGCTGCTCGATCGCCTGGATCATCCAGTTGGCGGAGTTGAGCTTGTTGGAGATGAACTCCTTGTTCTCCCCGTCGAACTTCTTCTTGTCGCGCGCGATCTCCTGATAGGCGCGGCTCAGCTTGAGGCGCGGGAGGTTCGCGTCGTTCAGGAAGATGTGGTACTTCCCGTCGATCTTCTCCACCACCAGGTCGGGGATGATGTAGCTGTCCCCGCTCTCGCTGTAGATGAGCCCTGGTTTGGGGTCGAGCTTAGCGATCTCGTCGGCGGCCTTCTGCACGTCGGCGGGGCTGATCCCGAACCGCTTGGAGATCTCGCTCCACCGGTGGTTGATCAGCTCATCGAAGCAGTCGCGCACGAGGCGGTACGGGACCGATTGCTCGAGCCCCGCTTCGCGGAGCTGGAGCAGGAGGCACTCGCGCAGGTCGCGCGCGCCGACGCCCGGCGGATCGAGGCTCTGGATGATGCCGAGCATCTCCTCCACCTCGGCCGCCGTGTACAGCGGGAGGTCGCCGGTGTCGCGCCCGGCCGTCTCCGCGTGCTTGGTGATCAGGTCGTTGATCCCCTGCCGGATCTCGTCGAGCGAGCAGGCGAGGTACCCGTCCTCGTTGATGTTGCCGATGAACTCCTCCGCGAGCGCCACCTGCCGCGGCGACAGGTCGAGGAGCGTGACCTGGTCGCGAAGGTGGTCGGCGAGGTCTCGCGTGTCGACGGTGACAGGTTCGAAGTACTCCTTCTCCTCGTGCTCCTCCGGCCGGCCGCCGGCGTCGAAGCCGTTGAGGAGGATCTCCTCCCAATCGATCTCGTCGTTCGCCTGCTTCTCCTGCTGGTCCGCCGCGCTCTCCGCGTCGGTGGTCGGGTCCTCCTCGTCCTCCTCCTCCGGTTCCACCATCTCGAGGAAGGGGTTGTTCAGCAGCTCCTGCTTCAGGTGCTGCTGCAGGTCGAGGAGGGGCATGTACAGCAGATCCATCGCCTGATAGAGGCGTGGATTGATCTTGATCTCCTGCCGGAGCTGCGTGCTTTGCGAGATACCTGCTTTCATGATTCCTCAGCGCCGACGGGCGCGAACGCCGGTCCTTCGGCCCCGGCGAGCCCGAGCTCGGCGCGCGCGCAGCGCGCCCCCCGCCCGGGCCGGGGGGGGGGGGCCCGGGTGGTT
>JADGGM010000554.1 GCA_019689955.1 Gemmatimonadaceae bacterium | reverse complement strand
GGGTGACCTCGCCGCAGCGGGCGAGGAGGGGGCCGGCGAGGAGGATCGAGGCCCGGATCCGCGCGCACAGCTCCGGATCGAGGTCGGTGGCCCGCACCTCCTTCGCGTGGATGGCGAGGGTGTTGCGTGCCGTCCAGTCGATGCTCACCCCCAGCGACCGCACCAGCTCGACGAGCGTTTCCACGTCGCGGATGCGGGGGACGTTCTCCAGCGTGACCGGGTGGTGGGTGAGGAGCGCCGCGGTAATGATTGGGAGCGCGGCATTCTTGTTCCCCGACGGGCGGATCGTGCCCGAGAGCGGGTGGGAGCCTTCGACGACGAATTGCATCACGACGGATCGGGAAGGGGGCTGCAGGATCGCCCAACGGCACGAGCGGCGCGCGAAGAATGACGACCGTCCGCCGTAGAAGTCAAGCAACGGGCCGTGCCATCGGCTTGACACTCGCGGGCGGCGGGCATACGCTACCCGACTTACCTTCGGATCACGCATGCAGCTACTCATCGCCGTCATCAACCACGTGGAGCAGCTCGACGACATCCTTGCCGGATTCGTCGAGCTCGGCATCACGGGCGCGACGATCGTGAACTCCGAAGGGATGGGGCACGTGCTCAGTCACGAGGTCCCGATCTTCGCCGGGCTCCGCTCCCTCACCGCGCGGTCGCGCCCGAGCAACCAGACGCTGTTCAGCGTGATCGAGGACGACAAGGTCGACGCGGCCATCGCCCTGATCCAGGAAGTCTGCGGAAGCCTGGACCAGCCGGGCGCGGGGATCGTGTTCACGATCCCGGTCGCGCGGGTGGTGGGGTTGGCGCCCGAGCTGGACGAATGAGCGGGCCGGGCCCATCGGGCTCCTGGCACTTCGCTTGCACCCTGGGGTCCCGCGTGCTGCGGGATGCTCGCCGGTTCACCCTTTCGCGTCGCCGATACGGATGACATTGCTCCCGCTGGTGAGCGGCTGGCCGCAAGTGACCGCCGCGATGGTCCCCGACACGGTCGTGCTGCAGCGCGTGGTCACCGGACCCGGGTGGCTCGGCACGGTGACGAGCGTCGCGATCGTCATCATCGCCCTGCTCCTGCTCGCGCTGGCCGCCGTGCTTCTCGCCGTCTCGCTCCGGATGCTGCGCGAGGTCCGCCGCTTCACCGACCGGGCGAACCGGTTCCTCGACCGGATCGGTGGGGACCTGGAGCCGGTGGTGCGGCACGCCAAGACGGTGGCCGAGAACGTCGACTACATTACGGCATCGCTCCGCTCCGACGTGCACCGGGTGGGACGCACGGTGCAGCTCGCAACCGACCGGGTGAACGAGGCGCTGGCGGCGTCGGAACGGCGGTTCAAGGAGCTCGGCGCGCTCCTGCAGCTCGCCCAGGACGAGATGGAGGACGCCATCGTGTCCACGGCGGCGACGCTCCGCGGCGTCCGCGCGGGGGCGGCGGCGTTCCGCGAGGACGCCGAGGCGCTGCTGGAGCCCGACGAGGAGCTCGAGGAGGTTGACGACGATGAATACGACGACACACGACGTGGAAGCGGCCACGCCCACCCGCGCATCCGCCGCCGGTCGACGCTCAGAGGGCGCGGGTGAAGAGTACGATCTGCTCATCGCGACGGCGCTCGGGGCGGTGGTCGGAGCGGGGCTCATGCTGCTCCTCCGGGCCCGTCCGCGGAAGCGGAGCCGCGCGGCGTTGATCGCCGAGGCGGCGCGGAAGCGCGCGGCCCAGCTCCGACGGCTCGGGGCCAAGCGGATGCGGCACGCCGCGTCGGGGGCCGCGTCGCGCAGCGAGGCGATCCTCGACCAGCTCCCGGTGGAGGAGGTCCGCGACACGATCGGCGAGTACGTGGACACCGCGCGCCGCGCGATCGACGAGGCCGTGACCGAGGAGATGCGGGCGCTCCGCAAGGCGATTCGCCGCCAGCGGAAACGGCTCGGCGTGTAGGCTCGTCCTCTTGCGGATGAGGTCTTTCCCCCTCCCTCGGGCGGCGCACCTCGCGGCGCTCGTGGCCATCGCGCTCGTCGCGATCGCGCTCCTCCCGTCCGCGGGGTACGCGTGGACTCCGGGGACGCACATCTTCCTCGGCCAGGCGGTGCTCGGCGCGCTGGCGCAGCTCCCGAGCGCCGTCGCCGACGTCCTCCGCGCGTTCCCGTATGACTTCCTCTACGGGTCCATCGCGGCCGACACGAGCATCGCCAAGAAGTACGCCCCGGTCGGGCGCCACTGCCACTCGTGGGGGGTGGGGCTCGAGATCCTCGAGCGCGCCCGGGACGAGCCGCTCCAGAGCTTCGCCATGGGGTACCTCTCGCACCTCGCGGCCGACGTGGTGGCGCACAACTACTTCGTCCCGCGCTACCTCATCATCGCCTCGCGCACCACGGGGCTCGGGCACAGCTACTGGGAGAGCCGGTTCGAGACGCACCTCGGCCCGAGCTACAGCCACCGCGCGCGCGAGGTGATCCTGCGCGACCACGCGCGCTCGGACGAGCACCTGGACCGCATCCTGAGCCCCACGATCTTCAGCACGCAGACCAACCGCCGGATCTTCCGCGGGATGGTGTACGTGACCGACACGGAGTCGTGGCAGCGCATTTTCCAGATCGCGGCGCAGAGCTCGCGCTGGGACCTCAACACGCCGGAAGTCGTGCGCTACATGGAGCGGAGCTACGACTTCATCATGGATTTCCTGAGCCGGATCGACCGCTCGGAGCCGTACGCGCTCGACCCGTCGGGGGACGACGCGCTCAGGCTGGCCAAGGAAGTGCGGCGCCAGGCGCGGCTGAGCCGCGTGGCGTTCCACCTGGCCGAGGAGGCGGGGCGGCATTTCGGGATGCCCGAGACGCGCCTCGACTACGCCGCCGGCCTCCCCGCCC
>JADGGM010000553.1 GCA_019689955.1 Gemmatimonadaceae bacterium | reverse complement strand
CGCCGGCAGCGTCAGATGTGTATACGAGACCGCCCCGACTCCGCGGCCGCGCTGGTCCGCGACGTGGAGGCGGTGGACGACAGCACCGTCGTCGTCACGCTCGCCGACTCCGCGGACGCGCCGCGCGTGCTCGCGGACGCAGCCCTCGCCATCGAGCACCCGGAGGCCCGCATCCCCGTGCTCCCAGGTGCGGGCCCGTACCACCCGGCTGCGCTCCCGCCGGGCGCTCGCTCCGCGCCAGGGGACACGGACGTGATGGTGTTCCGCGCGACACTCGGCGATGCGTCGGTCGTCGCGATCGAGGTCGCGCCCGGCAGCGACGCCCGCGACCTGCTCGATGGCGGGGCCGATCTCGTCGTCTCCGACCAGCCAGCCGCGCTCCAGTACGCGGCCACGCAACCCTGGCTCCGCATCGCGCCGCTCGCGTGGAGCCTCACGTACGTCCTCGCGCTCCCGGGGCGCGCACGGAACGACAGCGCCGCCGACCCGCGCACCACCGCGGCGCCGAACGACGCGGCGGCACTCCGAGCGGCGCTCGCGGACGCGGTCCACGCGGCCGCGCGCGGCGCCGCCGGGCCGTTCTGGTGGGACTCGACGTCGAACGGCGTGGGAGGCGATGGCGGTGCAAGCACTGCGATGCAGACCGACCGCGGCTCCCCGAGCCCCGCGCCGTCCCCGGCGACCGAGCGCCGCGTCATCTACTACGACCGCAGCGACGTGGTGGCGCGAGACCTCGCCGAGCGGCTCGTCGCGCTCGCGGCCACGGGGCGCGGGGCGACGGAAACGAGCGCATCGCTCGCGAGCGTCGCGCCGGAGCTCCTCGCCGCGAGCCCGCTGCGCGCCGTCGGCCTCGCCCCGCCGGAGCTCGCACGCGCGCTCGCATCGGGGAACGCGGTGGGGTACGTGCTCGCGCTCCCCTCGCGCGCGCTCGTGCCGCGCATCCGGATCGCGGCGCTGCGCGCGGCGGCGCCGTGGTTGGGCGCGACAAACGGCATGGGCCGCGCGCTCGTGCCGCTCGTGGACACGCGCGCCTCGCTCATCGCGCGCCGGCCGAGGGGGGGCGCCGTGCCCGTGATGGCGCGGTGGGATGGGACCCTGCACCTGGACCCGCCCGCGCTCCCGGCGGAGCAGACGCCGTGACCTTCCGCGCTCGCCTCCTCGCCGCGCTGGGCGTCGTCGCGCTCGTCCCGCTCGCCGTCATCGCCGTGGGCGTGCGGCGCGAGATGACGGCGCGCCTCACGGCGCAGGACGAGCGCCGCGTCGCCGCGCTCGCCGCGATCGCGCGCGAGGAGCTGGCGCACGAGAGCGCATCGATCGCCGGCCGACTCGCCGCACTGGGGGAAGCGCTCGTGGAAGACAATCGCTTTCGCCTGGGCGCGGTGCAGGGGGCGAGCGAGGAGCGCACCTACGTGCGCGACTACGCCGAGCGCGCGATGCGCACGAGCGGGCTCGCGATGCTCCAGATCCAGGACGACGCGGGGCGCATCGTGAGCTCGGGGCACTTCCGCAACGAGTTCGATCGGCTGGAGCCCGACCTCCCCGCGCTCCTCGCCACGGCGCCCGGCGCCCTCGCGCTCGTCCGCGCCCGCACCCCCGACGGCCCGCTCCTCGCCCTCGCCCGCGTCGACTCGGTGCACCTGGGCGGGCGCACGTTCACGCTGGTGGGAGGGGTGGCCGTGGACGAACGGTTCCTCCGCCGCCTCGCACGCGCGGACGATCTCGCCGCCACGCTCGCCCTCCCCGACGGGATCGTCTCCTCCGACCCCGCGCTCGCCGCCGACAGCGCGACGGTCGCCGCGCTCGCCGACTCGGGCGCGGCGACGCGCGCGTCGCACGACCTGCTCGTCGCGGCGATCCCGGAACCGTACATCGGGAGCGCGCCCGCGCCCCCACGGTCGCTGCAGCGCGCGATGCTCCTCATCACGCACCCGCTCGGCGCGCTGGCGGCGCTGCGGCGGAGCGTGGACCGGTGGTTCCTCACGGCGATCGGCGCGACGGCGCTCATCGCGCTCCTCGCGGCCACGTGGCTCGCGGCGCGCATGAGCCGCCCGCTGCGCGAGCTGGCGGCGACGACGGAGCGGATCGACCTCGACCGCCTCGACGTGCACTTCCCCGCCGGCGGGGACGACGAGATCGGCGCGCTCGCCCGCCTCCTCGGCGCCATGACGCGCCGCCTCCGCGCCGGCGCGGCGAGCCTGCGCGAGGCTGAGCGCCGCGCCGCGGTGGGCGACCTCGCGCGACAGGTCAACCACGACATCAAGAACGGGCTCGCCCCCATCCGCAACGTGCTCCGCCACCTCACCCAGGTCGCCCAGGAGCACCCCGAGGAGCTCCCGCGCATCTTCGCCGAGCGGCGCCACACGCTCGAGACGAGCATCACCTACCTCGACACCCTCGCCCGCAACTACGCCCGCCTCACCCCGCGCCTCGACCTCCGCCCGTGCGACGCCAACGCGCTCGCGCGCGACGTCGCCGGCCGCGCGCGCACGGGGGACGGCGCCACCCTCCGCCTTGACCTCGCCGGTACGCTCCCCGCGGTCGCCGCAGACCCGGTGGTGCTCCGGCGCATCATGGAGAACCTCGTCGACAACGCGATCGACAGCCTCGACGGCGGCCGCGGCACGGTGACCATCAGCACGGCCACGACCACTGACGGCGACGTCCGTCTCGCCATCGCCGACACCGGGTGCGGGATGACGCGCGAGGAGCTCGCACGCGCCTTCGACGACTTCTACACGACGAAGGCGCACGGCACGGGGCTCGGCCTCTCCATCGTCCGCCGTCTGGTCACCGACCTGCACGGCGCGCTCCGCATCGACACCGCACCCGGCGCCGGTACCACGGCGACGGTTACACTCCCCGCGCACGCGTCCGCCCC
>JADGGM010000552.1 GCA_019689955.1 Gemmatimonadaceae bacterium | reverse complement strand
GACGAAGCGATCCACGGTGTCCCGGCTCCCGGGCGCCGGGGGATCGAACGATAGCTTCCCCCCGGCGTGGAAGTAGAGCGTCTTCGTCGTCGTACCTGCCTTGGGCGGCCAGGCATCCCACGAGCGCCACTGGTTGGATCCCGCCTCGAAGGTGAGCGCCTCGGGCGGCTCCCACTCTCCGCGGTCCTTGAGGAAGTGCGCGAACCAGGGGGCGAGGATCTTTTCCTGGAAGTAGCGCGACGTCGGGCTCCCGAAGGGGATCGCGCCGAGCTTGTCCCCCTCGCTCCGCGCCCAGCCACCGTGGTTCCACGGGCCCACCACGAGGTAGTTGAGGTGCTGCGTGTCGTGCGTCTCGAGCGCCTCGTAGATGCGGATGGGGCCGTAGAAATCTTCCTGGTCCCACCACCCCGCCACGTTGAGCGTGGGGACGGTCACGCGGGTGAGGTACGGCGTCACCGCTTGCCGCTGCCAGAACGCGTCGTAGTTTGGGTGCGCGACGAAGTCGTTCCACGTGGGGATCTTTCCGTGGAGCAGCACCGCGTTCACGTTCGAGAGCGGGCCCAGGTCGAGGTACCACTGGTACGTGTCGTACCGGTCGAAGGCGAACTGCGTGTTCTCCTTCGACGTCTCCATCATGGTCGCGTACTCGAAGCCGTAGCTCAGCCGGAACGCGCCGTTGTGGTGGAAGTCGTCGCCGAGGAACATGTCGGCGGGCGAGGCCTGGGGCGAAACGGCCTTGAGCGCGGGGTGCGGATCGAGCATCGCCATGACGGTGAGCCACCCGGGGTAGGAGATCCCGAGCATCCCCACGCGCCCGTTGTTGCCGGGGACGTGCGTCAGGAGCCAGTCGATCGTGTCGTACGTGTCGGTGCTCTCGTCGATCGCCTTGGGGTCGCGGCGGTCGCGCGGCGGGCGCATCATCACGAAGTGCCCCTCGGAGCCGTAGCGCCCGCGGATGTCCTGGAAGACGAAGATGTAGCCGTCCGCGGCGAGCGCGCGGTAATAGCCCGAGAGGTTCCCCGCCGCGTGCGCGATCCCGTACGGCGTGCGCGTGAGGATGAAGGGGAGCGCCTCATGCGCGCCGCGCGGGACGAAGATCGTCGTGTGCAGCTTGACCCCGTCGCGCATCGGGATCATCACCTCCTGCATGTCGAAGCCGGCCGCGGTGTCGGGCTGCTGCGCGCGCGGCGCGCGCCACGGCGCGACGACGAGCACGGCGGCGAGAACGACGGTCGGGAGACCGGATGGACGGACGAGTCGCATGCGCACCTCAGGTGCCGGTGTACCCGGGGCCGCGGACGATCCGTCCCGGCTTCGCCCCGGTGACTTTTCCATCGCGAACGACCTCGACGCCGTTCACGAAGACGTGCTCCACCCCGACGGAGAGCTGGTGGGGGTGCTCGTAGGTGGCGCGATCGAGGATGGTGAGCGGGTTGAACACCACCACGTCGGCGTACATCCCCTCGTGCAACAGGCCGCGGTCGCGGATGGAGAGCCGCGCGGCGACGGCCCAGGTCATCTTGCGGATCGCATCCTCGAGCCGCAGGATGCGCTGCTCGCGGACGAAGCGGCCGAGGATGCGCGGGTAGTTCCCGTAGGCGCGCGGGTGCGTCATCCCCTTGGCGCTGTCCGGGTCCTGGCCGTCGGCATCGGTGCCGAACTTCATCCACGGCTGCTGGATCTGCATCGCCACGTTCGAGTCGGACGCGATGAAGAGGATCTGCCCGAGCTGGTTCTTCTCGGCGATGGTGAGGTTCATGAGCGCATCGGCCCAGTCGACCCCCATCGCCTTCGCGATGTCGGCGAGCCGTTTCCCTTCGTAGCGCTTGAGCGAGTCGACGTGGAACCCGACCACCTCGACGCCGGCGGGCGTGGCGCTCAGACAGAGATTCTCCCAGGCGTCGCTCTCGTGCATCATGTCGGCCTTGATGCGCGCGCGTTCGGCGGGATCCTGGAGGCGTGCGAGGAGCTTGCCGTCCGCGTGTGCCGATGGCGGGATGCACGACGAGAGGCCGTTGGCCCCGGCGGTGTACGCGTACTGGTCCGCGCCCACGTCCTGCCCCGCCGCGCGCGCCGAGTCGATCTTCGCGACCACCTGCGCGGCCTTGGGCCAGTTGCGCACTCCCGCGGCCTTGAGGTGGTAGATCTCGACCGGCACCCCGCCCTGGCGCCCGATCGTGAGCGCCTCGTCCACCGCTTCCAGGAGACGATCCCCCTCCGAGCGCATGTGCGTGATGTAGATCCCGCCATAGGGCGCCATCGCCTTCGCTTCCGCGATCAGCTCGTCGGTCGACGCGTAGCTCCCCGGCGGGTAGATGAGCGCGCTCGCCACGCCGAACGCGCCATCCTGCATCGCGCGCTCGACGACGGCGCGCATCGTGTCGAGCTCCGCGGGGGACGCCGGGCCTTCCGCGAGCCCCTTCGCGTATGCCCGCACCGTGGCCGCGCCGAGGAAGGAGCCGAAGTTCACCGAGGCCTGGCGCGCCTGCATCGCGTCGAGCCACGCGGCGAACCCGTGGGGACCGGTGAAGCGGCCGATGATCCGCTCGAACGCCGTGTCCCCCCCTTCCTCGCGGTACAGCGCGAGGATCTTGTCGTTGGCCGGTGCGGGCGTCTCCCCCTCGCCGAAGATCATCGTGGTGACGCCCTGGGTGATCATGCTCACCACGCGGCTGTCCCCGTTCAGGAGCTGCCCCACCGACTGCGCCTGGATGTCGATGAACCCCGGGGCGACGACCATCCCACGCGCATCGATGCGGCGGGCCGCCTTCGCCGCGGCGAGCTGCCCCGCGGGCGCGATGCGCGCGATGCGATCGCCGGCGATCGCGACGTCCCCGTAGAACCACGGGTTCCCGCTCCCGTCGACGACCTTGCCGTT
>JADGGM010000551.1 GCA_019689955.1 Gemmatimonadaceae bacterium | reverse complement strand
TGCTCGGCCGTTGCCCGACTCCGGCGCGCGACCCGGAGCGGTACGATGGACCAGCGCTCACGCCGCGATTGCGACGCGCGACCAGCTCGTCCCTCGACCGGAGCCCTCCATGTCCCCCGTCCGTCTCCTGCGCACCGCGATCACGAAGTCCACGCCGGATAGCTGGGGTGCCTATCAGCCGCCCGCGCACCGTGTGGTCGCCGATGCGCACGCCCAGGGCGCGACGCGGATCGTGCTCCCGCTGGATCGCGCCGCGCGGCGCTCCGGGCCCCCGGCCGGGGCCTCGATCGTGGACGTGGTGCGCGCGGCGGACCTTCCCGTGCTCGCGCTCTCCCCTGCAGCGCCGCGGCGCTTCACCCGCGTGATGATCGTCGCCGGGCTCGGCGACGCGAGCGTGCACGCTGCGCGGAGCGCGGCGGAGCTCGTGCGTGAAGCGGAGCTCGTCGCGCTCGTGCAGCTCCGCACGTGGGACGCCGTGCCGGCGGACGCCGCGCGCTTCGGCGTGGCACCCGGAGACCCGGCGGTGCTCGCGCCGATCGACGCGGTGCTCGCGCTCCCCGCATCGGCGCGCGTCGAGCGCGTGGCGCTCGCCGGGGGCGGGCCGCGCGCGCTCGTGGCGTTCGCGGAAGCGCGCGGGATCGAGCTGATCGTGGTCCCGATCAAGGGGCGCACGCCGTGCGAGCGCATGATCGTCAAGAACGCGGCGATCCCGCTGCTCGAGGCGGCGCCCTGCTCCGTGCTCGTGGTGCCTCCCGCACCCGCGCCGGAGCGCGCGCGCTGGGCGCACGGGGTCGTCGTCGCGCGCGAGCCGTCCCATGGGAGCCCGCGGTGAGCGGGCGCCGGAGGCGCCGCCGCTGAGCGGCACCGCGCCGACCGCCATGAGGTCGCGGGGGGGCGAGGGCGCAGACGCGGCGTGGCGCGTGCGCCCCTTCATCGCACCGGCCGTCGCGGCGCTGGTGCTGAGCGTGGGGGCGGCGCTCGCCGCGGCCGGCGTCGCGCCCGCGTGGCGCACGGCGACGTGGAACGCGGGGCTCGTGCTCACCGGCGCCCCCCTCGTCTGGCGCACGGTCCGCCACGCCGCGGCAGGGCACTTCGCCACCGACATCGTGGCGACGCTCGCCATTGTCGGCGCGCTCCTCCTCGGCCAGCCCGTCGCCGGGCTGATCGTCGTCATCATGCAGACCGGCGGCGAAGGGCTCGAGCGCTACGCGGAAGGGAAAGCGTCCGAAGCCGTACGCGCGCTCGAAGACGCCGCGCCGCGGCTCGCCCACCGCGTGGTGGACAGTGAGATCCACGACATCCCCGCCGAGCAGGTCGCCGTGGAGGACACGCTCCTCGTCCGCCCGGGGGAGCTGGTCCCCTGCGACGCGGAGGTGCTCGACGGCACGTCGCACCTCGACACCTCGCGCCTCACCGGGGAGCCGATCCCGCGCCGCGCCGGGGCCGGGGCGCGGCTCATGAGCGGGAGCGTGAACCTCGAGGGCTCGCTCACCGTGCGCGCGACGGCGGTCGCCGGGGAGAGCCAGTACGCGCGCATCGTCGAGCTCGTGCGGCGCGCGCAGGCGAGCAAGTCGCCGCTGCAACGGCTCGCCGAGCGGTACGCGGTCTGGTTCACTCCGCTCACCCTCGGCGTGTGCGCGGCCGCGTACCTGCTCACGGGGGACGCGCTCCGCGTGCTCGCGGTGCTCGTCGTCGCCACACCGTGCCCGCTCATCCTCGCGACGCCCGTCGCGATCATCGGCGGGATCAACCGCGCGGCGACGCAGCACATCATCGTGCGCAACGGCGCCGCGCTCGAGCAGCTCGCCGCGCCCACGGTGGCAGTGTTCGACAAGACCGGCACGATCACCATCGGGCAGCCGGCCGTGGAGCGCGTCCACGCGCTCCCGCCGCACACCACGCGCGACGTGCTCCGGCTCGCGGGCTCGCTGGAGCAGAGCTCGAGTCACCTCCTCGCGCGCACCGTCGTGCAGGCCGCGCGCGACGCACAGGTGCCGCTCGTCATGCCGCGCGACGTGGTGGAGCTGCCAGGGCGCGGGATCGTCGGAAGCGTGGACGGGCGCCACGTCGCCGTCGGCGGGCGGGCGTTGATCGGCGAGATGGCGCCGGCGATCGCGGCGGCGATCGAGCGGATGAACCACGGCGCGCGGCTCCAGGCGTTCGTGGCCGTGGACGGCGCGCTCGCGGCGGTCATCGAGTACGCGGACCAGCTCCGCCCGGGGCTCGCCCCGTTTCTCGCGGAGCTCGACCGGCTCGGCGTGCGCCGCACCCTCCTGCTCTCCGGCGATCACCCCGAGCCCACGCGCGCCGTGGCCGACCAGGTGGGGATCGACGAGGTGGAGAGCGACCTGCTCCCCGAGGACAAGGTGGCGATCGTCCGGCGCCTCGTCGCCGACGGGGAGTCGGTGCTCATGGTCGGCGATGGGACGAACGACGCCCCCGCGCTGAGCAGCGCGACCGTCGGCGTCGCGCTCGCCGGGCAGGCGGGGCGGATCACCGCGGAGGCGGCCGACGTCGTCATCCTCGACGACGAGCTCCGCCGCGTCGCCGACGCGATCCGCGTGAGCCGGCGCACGCTCCGCATCGCGCGGCAGAGCATCGTCGTCGGGCTGGGGCTGAGCGGCGCGGCCATGATCGTCGCCGCGTTCGGCTACATCCCCCCGGCGATCGGCGCGCTGCTGCAGGAGCTGATCGACGCCGCGGTGATCCTCAACGCGCTGCGCGCGAGCCGCTGACTCACGCGGCCGGCGCGGCGGGCGCGGGGAGCCGGAGCCGGTCGAGCACGCGCTGGAGCCGCGCCTTCGCCTCGAACGCGAGCGGGCGCACGTCGGGATGTTCCGCGAGCTGCATCGCCTGCTCCGGGTCCATGATCGACACCACGCT
>JADGGM010000550.1 GCA_019689955.1 Gemmatimonadaceae bacterium | reverse complement strand
GCGATCGAGTGAATAGCGGACGGTCACCGGGCCGGCGCTGGCGAACCGATAGACGGTCATGCTCGACACGGCATCGCGGAGCCTGTACGAGTGCGCCCATCCGTCGACGGTCACCGTCACCATCTCGTCGTCGGTGAGCGCCGCGAGCGCGGTGGGATCGGCGGTGAGCTGCAGCGCAACGCTGTCCCCGGCGTGTCCGTCGAGCGTGATCTCTCCCAATGTGACCGGGGAGTCGATCGAGTCCGGCGTGGCGAGGGCCGCCATGAGTGGGCCCGGGTTGTCGAACAGCACGCAGGTGCCCTGGCATTGTGCCATGGAGCTCGCGGCGATGGCCTGGGCAACCGTGGGGGACACCCCGCCCGGCCGAATCACGGCGGTCGGGGAATCACCGGTGCAGCCGCCGAGCAAAATCATTACCGCACCCGGCAGCCACGCACGCCAAGGGTGAAGGCTCCGTGGGATCATCACGTCTCAGCACCTCGCGGTCGAGGTATCGCGACGCGGTGTGGCGCGGGACGGGCGGGCTACGGAAGCGAACAGCCCGGCGTCCGGGCGCCACCGTCGTTGCCGAGCGGCACTCCGAAGCCGAGCTGATATCGCGGGTCGCTTCGGCAGCCGGACGGTCTCCCGCTTCAGGAGACTCCTGGCTTTGCGGCCCCGGGTCACCCCGGGTGTGCTCTTGTCGGCACCTCTACGTTTGGAGCGCCCACCGAGATGCGCAAGGGACAGATTGAGGCGGACAGCCGGTCATTTTGGGGCGGCCGTGGACCGACGGTCGGTCCGCACCGTAGCGCAACGCGCACCGCCGCACCGCGAGCCGTTCACCTCGCGCGTTCCCCCTTCGTGTAGAGCGTACTGTCACGCGGCAATGCCGTCACGCTGATGTACGCCTGCGCCGGCAGGAACGCCTGCGCCGCGCTCCGGATGTCCGCCGCGGTGAGCGGCGTCGTGACCGGCTCCACGATGCGATCGAGCGGGATCCCCAGGCGGTCGTAGGTCTCGATCGTGGACAGCCAGTAGCGACCGTTCTGCAGCTCGTTCTCCCGCACGCGTCGCTGCATCGCCATCACCTGGCGCAGCTCGTGCGGCGTCGCCCCCGTCGCGCGCACCGTGTCGAGGATGGCGAACAGGGTGTCCAGCATCCCGTCGATCCGCTCGGGCGCGGCGTCGAACCCGATGCTCAGCCCGTAGTGCTCCGCCGGGACGGCGAACGTCGTCGCCTGCACGCTCACGCCGTACGTCCCCCCCATCCGCTCCCGCAGGACATCGGTGCACCGGAGCCGCAGCACCCAGGCCAGCGCATCGAGCCGCCGCCGCGACTCGAGGTACGCCTCCGGTGACGACGGGAAGCTCCCCTCGAAGAAGAGCTGCGTGCTGGCCTTCGGGATGTCGTACACGCGGTGCGTCTGCCGGAGGCGTTGGTCCCAGGGAAGCACGCCGAGGTCCTTGGGCTGCTCCTTCTTCCCCGTGCTCGGCAGGCTCGCGATGTAGCGCTCCACCAGCGGCCGTACGCGCTCCGGCGTGACCGCGCCGACGAGCGTGAAGGTGAAATCGCCGGCGTTGCCGAACCGGTCGCGAAAGACCGCCATCGCGCTCCCGGTGTCGGCGAACTGCATGAGCGTCGGCGACGGCGGCGCCAGGCGCGGGTTGTCGCGCGAAAGTACCCTGGCGATCTGCGCGGCGAACGAGTAGCCGCCGCGCACGCTCCCCACCCGGCGCCAGATGGACAGCGCCGCAGTGTCGAGCTTCGGCGCGGTGAACTGGAGATAGAGCAACTGAAACAGCGTCTCCAGCTCCGCAGGCGAACCGCCAAGAGTGATGGATTCGTCCGTGGGGGGGATCGACACGGTGAGCTCGCGGAGCCCGGCCGTCGCCAGCCGCTGCTCGAGACCGTCCCGGTCCTCCCCCCCGAGCCCGGCGGCTTGCGTCATCATCTGCGCCACGAGGCGCCCGGGGCCGAAGAACAGAGTATCGGGGAGGAGCGACGATCCCCACGGGCACCGCGCGTCGATGAGGAGCTCGTCGGCGTTCGCCGCCAGGGGCTTGAGCAGCACGCGCGCGCCGTTGGAGAGCGTCCACTCGGTGATCCCCGCCTTCACGTCCCGCTGCTCGCGGACGATGCGGCCGGGTTTCGGGAGCGTGGCGAGGAGCGCTCCGTCGTGCTCCGTCACCGCGGTGTCCGGCGCCAGGCGCTGGTGCGCGACCGAGTCGAGCACGGCGAGGATGCGCTCGCGCGTCGGGGGCGCGACGTGCGAGAACGCGTACCAGTCGACCTGCACGACGAGATCGCTCCGTTGGCGCCAGCGCCGGGCCGCGTGCGCGAGGTCCGCCGGCGTGATGGCGGGGAGCAGGCGCTTCGCGAGCGCGAGCTGTTGGGCGGCGCTCAGGAGCGGCACGTCGCCCCGGAGATCGTGCTCGACGAGCGCGGCGGCGTAGCGGTCCGACGGCACCGCCGCCTGCGCCGCCGCGGCGCTCTCGAGTCGGCGCAGCAGCACGGCCTTCTCGTGCGTCAGCGTGGCGTCCGGCGTACCGTGCTGGGCGACGCGCTCGATCTCGGTGAGGAGGGCCGCGAGCCCCGTCACCAGGCTGTCCGGCGCGGCCGTGAGGTGGATCTGGAACGCGTCGGTTCCTCGCGTGAGCTTGGCTCGCTCCACCGAGGCGGCGATGAAGGGGCGCCTGGCTTGCTCGCGCAACCGGAGCGCTCGCCGCTGGAGATGCGCGACGAGCAGTCGTTCCACCAGCATCGCGCGCAGGTCGGCCGTCGTGGCGACGCGACGCGGGGGCTCCTTCCAGTAGGCGGTGATCGCTGGGTAGACGAGTCCTCGATACACGTCGACGACCGGCTGCGTGTTGGACGGGAGGGCGGGCCTGACGCGCGGTCGGGGGT
>JADGGM010000549.1 GCA_019689955.1 Gemmatimonadaceae bacterium | reverse complement strand
CCGATCCCGGCGCGCCCCCCCCCTCCCATCGCGTCGCGCCCAAGAAGATCTGGTGGGGGCCGCTGTGCGCCCTGTTCATCACCCTCACCTGGGCGGCCGCGCCGGTCATCGGCTTCGTGGCGGCGCTGCGCATCGTGGCCATCTTCGGCTTCGCCGCGATGATCATCGGCCTCCGGTTCCCCACGCTCGGGCTCCTCGGCGTCGCGATCCTGTGCACCATCGACGCCCCGGCCCGCGTGTACATCCTCACCGGCGGGCTGCTGCGCTGGAACACGATGAACTACTGGCTGCTCCTCGTGATGCTCCTGTACATCCCGTTCCTCATTCGGCTGCGCGATCCGCACAGTCTCATCCTCGCGGTCTTCGTCGCGCTGCTCGGGATCGAGCTCGTCATCTCCCCCGATTTGACCGACGGGGTGCAGAACATCCTCGGGATCATCGCGACCTTCGGCCTGCTGATCTACTTCGTGCGCGCCGGCCACGACCGGCGGATGTGGTTCTGGCTCGGGGTGGTCGTGGGGCTGCTCGGGGCGCTCGGTGGGCTCATGTTCTTCCTCCAACGCCTGCATCTCATGAGGATCAACGAGAACGCCTGGGCCACCTTCCCGCTCGGCGCGCTGCTGGTCGTGTTCTTCGCCTTCCCCTCCGCCGCGTCGCTCAAGCGCGGCCAGCCGACGCTCATGGCGCTCGCCGCGGCCAACCTCGTCTGGATCTTCCTCAGCGGGAGCCGCGGGACGTTGCTCATCGGCATCTGCTGCGTGATCGATCTGGTCATGGGGATGCGCGGGCTCCGCCAGCGGACGATCGCGTTGACGACCGCGGCGCTCCTGGGGGTGGCCGCGGCCGCGCACTTCGCCAAGCTCCAGGATCGCGCCCTGTTCCGCATCGTGAAGCTGTTCACCCTCGAGCACGACTTCGCGGGCAACTACTCCCTCGCCAGCCGCACCAGCGGGCGCTCCGACCTGGCGATCGGCGGGTGGGACATCTTCAAGGCGCATCCGTTCGGCGTCGGCTCGGGCGGGTTCCCCACGGCGTGGGAGAACCTCGACCGGCACTACCAACTGGTCTACGGCCGCGGGGAGAAGAAGGCGGCGCACTCCGGCTGGCTGAAGACGCTGGTGGAGAACGGCATCCCGGGGATCGTCCTGCTCTTCGCGTACGTGTGCTCGTTCGCCGCCGTCGGGCTCCGGCAGCGGGACCGCAACCTGCTCCGGATGTCCTTCATCACGAGCGGCGCGCTCATGGCCGCGCTCCTCGCCACGGAGTTCCAGAGCAAAGGGCTCTGGTTCCTCGCCGCGGGGATGACGACGTTCCTCCACCGGGACGCGCTGCGCGCGGCGATGTTCCCGCGCCGGTTCGTTCCGCGCGCTCGCCCCGTGCTGCGCGCCTCACCCGCCGCCTTCTCGCACGACGCGCCGTGAGCGCCGCGCGTCCCGCCGCACGGCCGCGGATCGCTCTGCTCGCGGGTACGCTGGCGCAGGGCGGCGCCGAAACGCAGCTGGTGTACATGGCGCGCGGGCTCCTCGAGGCCGGCGCCGACGTGCGCGTGCTCACCCTCACGCAAGGCGATTTCTTCGAGCCGGTGCTCCGCACGCTTGGGGTCGAGCCCGTGTGGGTCGGGAAGCATGCGCACCCCGCGCTCCGCACAGCGGCCGTGGCCGCGGCGCTGCGCGCCTTTCGCCCGCACGTGGTGCAGGCGGCCCACTTCTACACGAATCTCTACGCGGGGCTCGTGGCGCCGTTGTACGGTGCCATCGCCGTCGGCGCAGTGCGCGGCGATCTCGTGCGCGACGTGGAGTCCAACGGCCGCTGGAGCCGATGGCTCCTGCGCGCGCCGGCCGCGCTGATCGCCAACTCGCACGCCGCCGCCCGCAACGCGGCGAAGTACGACCTCCCGCCGCACGCGGTCCACGTGCTCCCCAACGTGCTCGATCTCGCCGCCTTCGACGTCGCCGCCGCGGTGGAGCCCCGCGATGCCCCCGCGCTCACGGCACCGGCGGTCGTCGGGGTGGGGAGCTTCATCCGCGCGAAGCGCTTCGACCGCTTCCTCCACGTCATCGCCCGGGCGCGCGCGCAGGGAGCGGCGCTCCACGGGCTGCTCATCGGCGACGGCCCGGAGCGCGCGGCGCTCGAGGCGCTCGCCGCAACGCTCGGCCTCACCCCGCACGCGGTCACCTTCGCCGGCCGGCGCACCGACGTGCCGGCGCTGCTGCGCCGCGCGCACGTCCACCTGCTCACCTCCGACCACGAGGGGTTCCCGAACGTGCTGCTCGAGGCCATGGCCGCGCGCCTCCCGGTGGTCGCGACGGCGGCGGGCGACGCCGATGTCATCGTGGAGCCAGAGGTCACCGGCTACGTGACGCCGTGCGACGCGATCGACCAGCTCGTCGACCACGTGGTGAGCCTCGCTCGCGATCCGGAGCTCCGTGCCCGGCTCGGCGCGTGCGGGCGCCGGCGCGTGGAAGAGCGCTACGCGTGCGCGGGGCTCGGTGCGCGCATCCTCGGCATCCATCGCCGCGTCGCCGAACGAGCCGGCAACCGGCGGGTGCTCGCCGCTCTCCCCAGCTGATCCCCCCCACGCACGAAACGAGGGTAGCGGCGCCCGCGCCGCTACCCTCGCTCGCACTGCAATCTCGTTCGTGCCGGCCGTGGGGTCGGGTCGCTACTTCTTCAGCACCACGTAGACATTGAGCTCCGTCCCGGTGCTCGGCCCGGTCTTCCCGATGGTCGACGTGGGCGGCGTGATGCTCGTGATCGGAAGCGTCACCGTCCCCCCGCCGTACGTCCCCGAGGTCACCGGCGCGCCAAAGAAGTTCTGCGCGTTCCGCACCTCGTAGGCCTCCCCCGGCTTCAGCACGCCGGAGAGATCCACGCTCACCGACCCCTGGTGCCCCCAGTTG
>JADGGM010000548.1 GCA_019689955.1 Gemmatimonadaceae bacterium | reverse complement strand
GTTGGCTCGGTTATGTGATTATGTGGCTGGGTGCTGGTGGCGTGAGGATGGGCGTCCCTCCGCCCCCGGTTCAAACCTTTCGCCGCTCGCGACTGTCTAGCATCACCGCGAGCGGCCGCACGGAGGCGGCGGCTCGATGCTCCAGTCGACCTCTGCCGAACCGCGATGCCCATCCGCAACCTCGTCCCGCCGTGTGCGCTCGCCGCCGCTGCGGCATTTGGCGTCCCCGCGCTGTCCGCTCAGTCGACCTCCTCCGTGCACCCCACGCCGCCGCCCGTCGCCGCGGCCGCACGGCTCCGGACACCGATCACGGTCGACGGCCGCCTCGACGAGGCCGCGTGGGCGGCCGCCGCTCCAATCACCCAGTTCCGTCAGCGCCAACCGGACGAGGGGGCGGCGGCGTCGCTCCCCACCGAGGTGCGAATCCTCTACGACGATGACGCGCTCTACGTAGGCGCGCGGTTGCGCGACCCGATGGGTGCTTCGGGCATCCATGCGCCGCTCGCCCGCCGCGATCAGTTGCTCGACGGCAGCAGCTCGAACGGCGCGTTCAACTCGCTCACGTCGGACAAGTTCGCCGTCGTCCTCGATCCGTACCACAACCACAACGACGAGGTGTGGTTCGAGATCAACCCGGCGGGGGTACGCGGCGAGTCGTTCAACGGCGACGACTCCTGGGACCCGGTGTGGGAAGGCGCGGCGCGGATCGATTCGGCGGGGTGGACGGCGGAGATGCGCATCCCGTACTCGCAGCTCCGCTTCTCGCGCGACTCGGCGCAGACGTGGGGGCTGCAGCTCTGGCGTTACGTGGACCGGCTGAACGAGCGCGACATGTGGGCCTTCTGGCGGAAGGACGTCGGAGGCGGGCCGGCGTTCTTCGGGCATCTGTCCGGCATCACGGTGGCGTCGCGGCCGCGTCAGCTCGAGCTGCTGCCGTACGTCGTCCTGCGCGGACAGTTCAAGTACGCGGCGCCGCTGGATCCGTATCACGATGGCCACGACGTCGGCGTGCACGCCGGCGGAGACCTCAAGTACCTCGTCACCTCCAACCTCACGCTCGACGCGACGATCAACCCGGACTTCGGGCAGGTGGAGGTGGACCCGGCGACGCTGAACCTGTCGGCGTTCGAGACGGTGTACGATGAGAAGCGCCCGTTCTTCGTTGCCGGCGCGGGGGCGTTCGCGTTCAGCTCGTTCAGCTGCATGTTCTGCAGCAACGTGTCCTCGCTCAGCGCGTTCTACTCGCGGCGCATCGGGCGGCCGCCGCAGCTCAACGGCTGGGTGGACGGGCGCGCGGCGTACGCGGACGAGCCGAGCGACGCGACGATCCTCGCCGCGGCGAAGCTCACGGGGCGCACCACCGGCGGCTACACCGTGGGGCTGCTCGGCGCGGTCACGGACCGGGAGACGGCGCGGTACATCCCGGCCTCGGGGGGGCCGGAGGCGCGGCAGCTCGTCGAGCCGCTCACGAACTACTTCGTCGGCCGCGTGAAGAAGGATCTCCGCCAGGGGGCGACGACGGTGGGCATGATCGCCACGTCCACGGTGCGCCGGCTCGAGGGGGATTCGCTCGCCACGGCCAGCCTCCGGCGTCACGCCGAGGTCGTCGGGATCGACTGGCAACACACGTGGCACCATCGCGACTATTCGTGGCAGGGCGCGGTCGTGGGGTCGAACGTCGCGGGGTCGGCGCCGGCCATCGCGCAGACGATGCGCTCGAGCGCGCACTACTTCCAGCGCCCCGACCGACACGTGACCAGCGACGGGCTGTTCGACGTCCGCTACGACACGCTCGCCACCACCCTGCGCGGCTACGGGTTCTACACGCGCGTCGCCAAGGAGAACGGCGCGTGGCTCTGGGAGGTGCTCCAGAACTGGCGCAGCCCGGGGTACGAGTCCAACGACCTCGCGACGCAGAGCCGCGCCGATTACAAGTGGATGAACGTGGCCCTCGCCCGGCAGTGGACGCGCCCCACGAAGCACTACCGGAGCATGATGGCGATCGTGGGCGGGCAGCAGCAGTTCAACTACGACGGCCTGCGCACCGACCTCCAGGTGCACGGCTACTACGAGATCGTCTTTCCGAGCTACTGGCGGCTGCGCACCTTCGCGATCCATCGCCCGACCGTGGACGACGACCAGTTGACGCGGGGCGGTCCGGTGGTGAAGCGCGCGGGATCCGACTTCGCGCACATCCAGCTCTCCACCGATGCGCGGCGGCGCGCGGTGTTCGATCTGTCGCTCGATGGCGCGCGCGGCATCGACGCGCCCACGCACCAGGTGACGGTGATGCCCGGCGTCGCGTTCAAGCCCACGGCGAGCGTCTTCATCCAGCTGGCGCCGACGTTCGATGCCTACGAGAATGCCGCGCAGTACGTGACCATGGTGCGCGATTCGACCGCCGTGGCGTTCGGGGGCGCGCGTTACGTGTTCGCGTTCCTCCGCACGCGCACCGTGTCGCTCGACACGCGGGTGAACTGGACGTTCCGCCCCGACCTCACGCTCCAGTTGTTCGTGCAGCCGTTCATCGCGAGCGGGGACTATCGCCGCTTTCGCGAGTTCGCCGCGCCGCGCTCGGTGCGGATGCTGGAGTATGGGCGCGACATCGGCACCATCGCGCGCGACACGAGCGGCGTCTACACCGTGGATCCGGACGGGGGCGGGCCGGCGGCCGAGCTCCGGTTCCCCGACCCGGACTTCACGACGCGCTCGCTCCGCGGTACGGCGGTGCTGCGCTGGGAATATCACCCGGGGTCGACGGTCTACTTCGTCTGGACGCAGCAGCGTGCCGGCGGCTCGTCGGACGGCACGTTCGACTTCGGGCGGGAATCGGCCGCCCTCTTCCGGGACCGGGCCGACAACGTGTTTCTTGTGAAGATGACGTACTGGTTCGGGCGGTGACGCGC
>JADGGM010000547.1 GCA_019689955.1 Gemmatimonadaceae bacterium | reverse complement strand
GCCCTTCCGCGCGCCCCTTGATCGTCTCGCGGTAGGCGATCTTCGGCTTCGTCAGCTCCGCCGTGACCCCGAACTTCCGGCGGAGCTTGGCCATCGTCACCTCCAGGTGCCGCTCCCCCATCCCCGACACCACGGTCTCGTGCGTCTCGGGGTTGTAGTGCATCTGGAAGGTGGGGTCCTCGTCGTGCAGGCGATGCAGCCCCTGCTGCAGCTTCTCCTCATCGTTACGCGAGGAAGCGTGCACGGCGAAGGTCACGAGCGGCTCGGGGAGGCGGATGTCGGGGAGCCGCACCGGGTGCTCGCGCGTGGAGAGCGTGTCGTTGGTGTGCGTGTTCTTGAGCTTCGCCACGCACCCGATGTCCCCCGCGTGCAGCCGCGGCACCTCCACGCGGTCCTTCCCGAGGGAGATCGAGAGGTGGCCGAGCTTCTCCGACACGTTCCGCGTCGCGTTGTAGACCTCTTGCCCGTTCACGACCATGCCGGAAAAGATCCGGAAGAAGGAGACGTCCCCCACGTGCGGCTCGGTGAGCGTCTTGAAGACGAGGGCGCTGAACGGGTGGTCGTCCTTGGCGTGGATCTCGACGGTGTGGTCCCCCTCCGCGCCGACGAAGGCGTGCAGCTCCTCCATCTCGTACGCCGACGGCATGAGCTCGACGATCTTCGTGAGGAGCGCGCGCGTCCCGTACGTGAGCTCCGCCGACACGCAGAAGAGCGGGAAGAGCTCCCCGCGCTTCATCCCCTCCTTCATCGCCCCGATCGCCTCCTCGCGCCCGATCTCCTCCCCCTCCAGGTAGCGCTCGAGCATCGAGTCGTCGGTCGACGCGATCGTCTCGATCAGCTCCTGGTAGTAGCGGTCGAAGAGCGCCTGCGCCTCGGCGGGGATGTCGGTCTCCTCGTACTCTCCGGCCTTCGTCCCCTTCTTGTAGAGGTGCGCCTTCTTGGAGAAGAGGTTGAGGATCCCGTGGAACGCAGGCCCCTCGCCGATGGGGACCTCCACCGGGATCACCTTCGTCGTCAGCTGTTCCTTGATCGACGCGTAGACGCGGTCGAAGCTCGCGTTCTCCTTGTCGAGCATCGAGACGACGAACAGCACGGGATCTTTCCGCTCGATCGCCTCGCGAAACATCTTCACCGTCCCCACCTCCACACCGGCCGTGGCGCTCACCACCACGAGCGCGCCGTCGGCGGCGGCGAGACCGGCCACGGCCTCGCCGTGGAAGTCGAGGTAGCCGGGGGTGTCGATCAGGTTGATCTTCGTGTCCATCCACTCGGCGTACGCACACCCGACGGAGATCGAGTACTTGCGCTCGATCTCCTCGGGGGCGAAGTCGGTGAGCGCCGTGCCGTCTTTCACCGAGCCGTGGCGCTTGCTGGCCCCGGAAACGAAAGCGAGCGCGTCGACCAGTGAGGTCTTCCCGCTCGCTCCATGTCCGACCACGGCCACGTTGCGGATCTCCGAGCTGCTGTACTCCCGCATGGTGGACTCCTTCTGATGCTGCGGCCGCTCCCGGCCCCGCGCGCTGGGCCTCGGAGCGGCCGCTGGGTTCCAGACTGACCGACTGGCCTCTTTCGCTATGCTACCCCTGGCGCGGGGGGGCGGCAAGAGCGGGGATGCGTCAGAGTCGCCCGACCTTCGGCGCACGCTCCAGGAGCGCGCGCAGCTCGTCAGCGGGCACATCCGCTAAGCGGATGTCGCTGGGGAAGAAGACGGCGCGCGGGGGCTCGCGGGGATCGCTGATGCACGTGAAGAGCATCGCCTCGCCCCCCCGCGGGGTGATCGTGCGGCCGGCGCTCCACATCCGGCCGCCCTGGTCCTCGAAGATGCGCTCGGTGCCCGAGGAGCGACGAGGTCGTCGCCCGCGCGCGCTGGTCATGGCGGTTCCCTCCTGCCCAACCCTGCGCCCCGGCCCAGCCCGCGTCAAGTGAAGGGAGCACGAACACGGGGCCGCCCCGCACCGCGAGGCGACCCCGATCGAACAACGTTGGTCTGACGTGGGCAGGCGCGCTAGTCACCCTCGTATTCGTAGGTCAAACCGTCCGCTTCTCGGAACACATCGAGCAGCCCATCGAGCCGGGCGAGCGCGTTGCGGGACTGCTCGGCGATCGGGTCGAGCGTGATGCTGATCGCCCGCCACGCCCCCTCCGGCCAATCCGGCATCGCGAGCCCCGCGACGAGCCGTTGCAGCGCCGTGCCGCACTGCGCGAGGACCTGGCGCGCGGCCGACGACAACACGTCGAGCGGAATGCTCAGATCGCGCGTCATCAGCTCCCCCGTCGCTTCGTCGCGCCACGCCGCGTCCCCCACCGCGCCACGCTCGGGCCACACGCCGAGGTGGCGGAAAGCTCCGGTGCTCGTGCCCGCCGTGCGGTGGCTCTCGACGGCGGCGGCAATCGCCAGGGCCAGGGATTCGGTGCGCGGGGTGCCATAAAGCGTTACGACCTCCCTCGCCCGGTGCTCCGTGGAGAGCTGCGCCGGGACCGAATCCACTCGCGCCAACACTGGCGACTGGTCGGAGCCTTCCTCGAGCATTACGAGGAAGTCCATCGTCCCCTCCATCAGGGTGTTCCGATGTGCGGACGCCACATGGCGCCCACGATCGAGCGCTTGCGCCCACCAGTAGAGCAAGAGCGAGGCCGCACGGTGGACGTCGACGCCTTGGTGGTCCAACACGCTGCGCGTACGAAAGTTCCAACCCCTGATGCACCGCCATGCGTCACCGCACGCATCATGGTGGTGTTTCGATCGAGCGACAGCGGTGTTGCGATCCGCGACGCGTCAGTCGCCAGCGCACAGGCGACTCCCGGCGGCGAGGCTCACCGCGAGGGTCACGTAGATGGTCGCGATCTCGCCGCGCGTGAGCGACTGGGTAAATCCGGGGATGAGGGCGGGAGGGACGAGGAGCCGGTCCACGAG
>JADGGM010000546.1 GCA_019689955.1 Gemmatimonadaceae bacterium | reverse complement strand
CGGTGGCCCAGCGGAAGTTGTCCACCGCGATCACGCCCGGCGCCGCCGCGCCGGCGTGGCGCGCCACCATCCACACGATCCCCCCGCCGGTGAGCACGCAGAGCGCGATCGCGAGCCGGCCGACGAGACGGGACCGCGCCTCGCTGTCTCCCCCCCGCCCCCAGACGGCGACGAGGAGGAGGACCATGGCGCCCCCCATGAGGAGCAGGTCGGGGGCGAGCGCGGCGGAGAGCTGCGCCGGGATGCTGAGGTCGAGCGGCATCTATTGCCCCCTCATGCCGAAGCGCTGCGTGCGCGCGGTCCCGTTCTGCACCGTCTGCACGAAGTTGTCGGCCGAGCGCTCCATGCGGTGGAGCACCGGCGCCGGGTAGATCCCGAGCCAGAGGATCGCCGCGGTGAGCGCGCCCATGATGGCCAGCTCGCGGCGGTTGAGGTCGGGGATGTGCGCATTCTCGGGTTTGTCGAGCGCGTTGAAGAGGATTCGCTGGATCGCCCACAGCAGGTACGCGGCGGCGAAGATCACCCCCGTCGCCCCGACGAAGGCGTACCACGGCTGCGTCTTGAACGACCCCAGGAGCACCAGGAACTCGCCCACGAAGCCGTTCGTGGCCGGGAGCCCGATGCTGCTCAACGAGACGAGCGTGAGGAGCGCCGCGAACATCGGCACCACGCGCGCGATCCCGCCGTACGCGTCGATCATGCGCGTGTGGCGCCGCTCGTAGATCATCCCGATGAGCAGGAAGAGCGCCCCCGTCGAGATCCCGTGGTTGATCATCACCATGAGCGCCCCCTGCACGCTCTGCAGCGTGAGGGCGAAGATCCCGAGCATCACGAACCCCAGGTGGCTCACCGACGAGTAGGCCACGAGCTTCTTGAAGTCGGGCTGCACCATGGCGACCAGCGCGCCGTAGATGATTCCGATCACCGAGAGCGTGAGGATCGTGCTCCGCACCCACGGCGTGAGCGCGACCGTCGGGAAGAGCGGCATCGCGAACCGGAGGAAGCCGTACGTCCCCATCTTGAGCATGATCCCCGCCAGCACCACGGACCCGGCCGTCGGCGCTTCCACGTGCGCGTCGGGGAGCCAGGTGTGGAAGGGGAACATCGGCACCTTCACCGCGAAGGCGAGGAAGAAGGCGCCGAAGAGCCAGAGCGCGGCGTGCGACCCCACCATCGCGTGCTGCATGATGTAGTCGTAGCTGAACGAGTGCGCTTGCCCCGGCCCGGCGAAGGGGTTCACGGAGTGGACCCAGAGGTACAGGATCCCGACCAGCATGAGCAGCGAGCCGAGCATCGTGTACACGAAGAACTTCACGCTCGCGTAGATCCGCCGCTCCCCGCCCCAGATGCCGATGATGAAGTACATCGGCACCAGCATGACCTCCCACATCACGTAGAACAGGAGGAGGTCGAGCGCCACGAACACGCCGATCATCCCGGTGGTCAGGACGAGCATGAGGGCGTAGTAGCTCCGCACCTTCTGCCGCACGCTCGTCCAGCTCCCGAGCACGGCGAGCGGCATGAGGAACGTGGTGAGGAGCACCATGAAGAGCGAGATGCCGTCGATCCCGATGTCGAACTGCGCCCCCCATGACGGGATCCACCAGTGCGTCACCCGCGCCTGCCACCCACTGACCGCGGGGTCGAACGACCACCACAGCCCGATCGAGACGACGAGCTCGACGAGGAAGGTGATGAGCGCCACCCAGCGCGCGGCGGGGGCGGCCTCGAGGGTGCCGTCGTCGTTCGCCGTGGACGCCATCACGAGCAGCACGAGCGCCCCGACGAGCGGGATGGCGAGCAGCGCCGGGAGGACCCAGCCGTTGTAGTGGATCGAGCTCAGGAAATCGTGCATGGGGTTAGCGGAGTGTGAGGGCGCCGAGCACGGCCAGCACGCCGATGACGAACGCCCAGGCGTACGTGCCCACCTGGCCGGACTGCATCCACGAGCCCACCGCGCCCAGGGCGCGCATGAGCAGCGCGCTCCCGTTCACGAACAGTCCGTCGATGAACCCGGCGTCGATCCCCTTCCACAGCAGGTTGCGCGACACGGAGACGGTGGGGGTCACCACCACCCGGTCGTACGCTTCGTCCACGTAGTACTTGTGCTCGAGCACGCGCCCGAACCCTTCCGCCTCGCGCGCCTCTCGCTTGGGGACGAGGGCCGCGGGCTTGAGCCGCACGATCGCGAACAGGATCCCCGCCACGGCGATCGCCACGGCCACGGCCACGAGGGTGTACTCGGTGCCCGCGGGCATCTCCGGCGCGATGCCGTGCGTGATCCGCAGCGACGCCTCGCCGACCACGGGCTCGAGCCACCGGTCGAGCGCGCCGGTCCACGCGGGGGACGCGTGCAGGAAGCCGGGGAGGTTGATCACCCCGCCCAGCGCGCTCAGCACGCCGAGCACCACGAGGGGGCCGGTCATGCTCCACGGCGCCTCGTGCAGGTGCTCCTGCTCGCGGGCGCCGGTCCGGTTGGGGCCGTGGAAGGTGTAGAGCATCATCCGCGTCATGTAGATCGCGGTGAGGAGCGCGCCGGCGATGCCGAGCGCGTACACGATGTAGAGCACGGTCCCGCCGGGGATCCCAAGCCAGTGCGCCTCGGCCAGCGTGCTCCCGTGCGCACGCTCGAACACCGCGCCCAGGATCTCATCCTTCGAGAAGAAGCCCGCGAAGAGCGGGATCCCGGCGATCGCCAGCGTGGCGATCCACATGAGGACGAAGGTCACCGGCATGTACTTCCGGAGCCCCCCCATGTTGCGCATGTCCTGCGCGTCGTCGTGGTTGTTCGTGTGGTGATACGCCTGGTGCATGGCGTAGATCACCGACCCCGAGCCGAGGAAGAGGAGTGCCTTGAAGAAGGCGTGCGTGACGAGGTGGAACATCCCCGCCACGTACGCGCCCACCCCCACGCC
>JADGGM010000545.1 GCA_019689955.1 Gemmatimonadaceae bacterium | reverse complement strand
CTTCCGCCCCGAGATCCACGCCGTCCGCCCCCACCCCGGGCAGGCGGCGAGCGCCGCGCGGCTCTGGAAGCTCCTCGAGGACTCCGAGATCCGCGAGTCGCACCGCTACGACGACCCGCGCGTCCACGACGCCTATTCCCTGCGCTGCATGCCCCAGGTGCACGGCGCCTCGCGCGAGGTGCTGGGCTACGTGCGCCGCATCATCGCCACCGAGATCAACAGCGCGACCGATAACCCGCTCATCTTCCCCGAGGCCGGGCTCGTCGTGAGCGCCGGGAACTTCCACGCGCAGATCGTCGCCCAGGCGCTCGACTTCCTCGCCATCGCCGTCGCCGACCTGGCGAGCATCAGCGAGCGCCGCATCGAGCGGCTCCTGAACCCCGACCTCTCCGAGCTCCCGGCCTTCCTGGCGCGCGATCCCGGGGTGCAGTCCGGCTTCATGATCGCGCAGGTCGCGGTCGCCGACCTCATCGCCGAGCTCCGCGTGCTCGCGCACCCGGCGAGCGTGGATTCCGTGTCGACCAGCGGCGCCAAGGAGGACCACGTCTCCATGGGGCTCGCCGCCGCGCGCAAAGCGCGCCGGGCCGTGTCCGACCTGGAGTACGTCGCGGCCGTGGAGCTCATGTGCGCCGCCCAGGCGCTCGAGTACCGCCGCCCGCTCACCCCCGGCCGCGGCGTGCGCCGTGCGTATGACATCGTGCGCGAGCACGTCCCCCCGCTCGAGGGGGACCGCATGCTCACCGCCGACATCGAGGCGCTCCGCGACGCCATCCGCCGCGGGCGCTTCGCCGACGTCACCACGGAGGCGGTCGCCGCCGTCTCCTGAGCCTCACGGACCCGGAGGATCCCCGTGTCGACGACCCAACTGGAGCGCGCGCGCCGGGCGCCGCGCGGAACGACGCTCTCGTGCAAGGGGTGGCAGCAGGAAGCCGCGCTCCGCATGCTCCTCAACAACCTCGACCCCGACGTCGCGGAACGGCCGGATGACCTCGTCGTCTACGGCGGCACGGGGAAGGCGGCGCGAAACCACGAGTGCCTCGAAGCGATCGTCGCCACCCTCCGCCGCCTCGAGCACGACGAAACGCTCCTCGTGCAGAGCGGCAAACCGGTCGGCGTCTTCCGCACGCACCCATGGTCGCCGCGCGTGCTCATCGCCAACAGCAACCTCGTGGGGCGGTGGGCCACGTGGGACGTCTTCCGCGACCTCGAGCGGCGCGGGCTCATCATGTACGGGCAGATGACCGCGGGCTCGTGGATCTACATCGGGAGCCAGGGGATCCTGCAGGGGACGTACGAGACGTTCGGCGCCGTCGCGCGCCAGCACTTCGGGGGCTCGCTCGTCGGGCGCTTCGTGCTCAGCGCGGGGCTCGGCGGGATGGGCGGCGCGCAGCCGCTCGCCGCGACGATGAACGGCGCGGCGTTCCTCGGCGTCGAGGTCGACCCGGCGCGCATCGCCAAGCGCGTCGACACCGGCTACTGCGACCGCCAGACCGCGAGCCTCGACGAAGCGCTCACGTGGATCGCCGACGCGCGCGCCGCCAAACGCGCGCTCTCGGTGGGGCTCGTCGGGAACGCCGCCGAGGTGCTCCCGGAGATCGTGCGGCGCGGCATCACCCCGGACGTGCTCACCGACCAGACCAGCGCCCACGACCCGCTCAACGGCTACATCCCCGCCGGGCTCTCCCTCGACGCGGCCGCGGACCTCCGGCGCCGCGACCCCAAAGAGTACGTCGCACGCGCCACCGCGTCGATCGTCGAGCACGTGCGCGCCATGCTCGCCCTCCGCGAGCGCGGCGCCGTGACCTTCGACTACGGCAACAACATCCGCACCGTCGCGCACGACGCGGGGCTCGCCAACGCGTTCGACTTCCCCGGCTTCGTCCCCGCCTACGTGCGCCCGCTCTTCTGCGAGGGGAAGGGCCCCTTCCGCTGGGTCGCGCTCTCCGGTGACCCCAAGGACCTCTACCGCACCGACGACCTCGTCCTCGAGCTCTTCCCGCACGACGAGCACTTGAAGCGGTGGATCACCATGGCGCGCGAGCGCGTCCACTTCCAGGGGCTCCCGGCCCGCATCTGCTGGCTCGGCCAGGGGCAGCGCGCCCGCTTCGGCGTCGCGCTCAACGACCTCGTCGCGAAGGGCGAGCTCTCCGCGCCGATCGTGATCGGACGCGACCACCTCGACACCGGAAGCGTCGCCTCGCCGTTCCGCGAGACCGAGGGGATGAAGGACGGGAGCGACGCCATCGCCGACTGGCCGATCCTCAACGCGATGCTCAACGTGGCGAGCGGCGCGAGCTGGGTGTCGTTCCACCACGGCGGAGGAGTCGGGATCGGCAACTCGCTCCACGCCGGCCAGGTGATCGTCGCCGACGGAACCCCGGAGATGCGCGTGCGCCTCGAGCGCGTCCTGACGAACGACCCGGGCATCGGCATCGCCCGCCACGCCGACGCGGGCTACGACATCGCGCTGCGCACCGCCGCCGAGCACGGGATCGATCTCCCGATGCAGCGGTAGACGGCGCGCCGGGAGCGGCGCGCGACGCGCTCAGCGGCGGTCCGCCGCTCCCGTGGCGCGCGCGCTCCGGATCTCGACGACCACGGCGTCGAACGGCGCGAGCGCGACGGGCTCGGTGACCGTGCGCCGCGATTCCTCACGCACCCGCGCCTCCGCGCCGACGCGGCGCACGGCGATGCGCAGCGGGCCGGCAGGACACGTCCACGCCGCGCAGTCGAGCGAGAGCGGCACCGTGTGGGCGACGCTGTCCGCGTTCGCTATCACCACACCCACGCTGCCATCCGCACCGCGCCACACCGCGCTCTGCACCACGGGAAGGCGGAACGGCCGCGAGCCCGCCGTGTGCCCTCCCCATCCGATCCCCGCCCAATCCCCGCTCCCCAGCGGCACCACCGTCGTGTCGAAA
>JADGGM010000544.1 GCA_019689955.1 Gemmatimonadaceae bacterium | reverse complement strand
AGCGGGCCGACAAGCTCGCCGTGCGATACCGCGCCTGGGTCATTCTCGGCATGATTCGCCTGATGCTCCGACGCGCATTCCCAAACAGAGCCTAGCGCTGCCGCCCCTCCAGGTCCCGTTCGCCGGGGATCAGCCGCGTGCGCCGCCCCTGCCCCGGGTGCATCTTCGCCTCATTGTACCGCTCCCCCTTGAGCCGGATGTCGGCCACGAACCCATCGAACTCCCGCGCCGTGAGCTGATCGGCGATCCCCGGGACGAGCCCCTTCACCAACGTGATGCGCTCGGCCAGGGAGAGCTGGTTCGCTTCCGCCACCAGCCTCCGGATCGCCGGGTGGTTCATCCAATCGGTCTCTCGGCTCGTCGTCATGGGGATCTCCTGGCGTCGGTCCCCGCTCGTCCTTCATGCTCCGTGCCCGAGCGCGGCGCGGAAGCGGGCGAGGTCGGGCTTGAACTCCCCCTCCGCCGTCTACACCATTCTCCCATGCCCCGTACGTTCACCGTCGAGCAGGCGAACCGCACGCTCCCGCTCGTGAGTCGCATCGTTCGCGACATCGTGACGCTGTACCCACGGTGGCGCGAGTGCGTGGGCCAGATTGAGCTGCTGGCCGCCGACGCGCACGCCGAGCTCCCCGACCCCCGCTTGGCGGAGCTGGAGCGGGAAGTGCAAGCACTGGCCGCGGAGATCGACGGGTGCATCCACGAGATCGAGGAGCTCGGCATCGAGTACAAGCTCCCCTTCGACGCCGGGCTCGTCGACTTCCCCGGCGAGATCGATGGCCGCCCCGTGTACCTGTGCTGGCAGCTCGGCGAACGCGCCGTGGAGCACTGGCACGAGCTCGACGCCGGCTTCGCCGGACGGCGGCCGCTGGCCCCGCAGATGGTCGGCTGATCGGGGCCGGAACTCCGTACGACACAACTCCATGAGAGAATTCAAGTCACCCGATGGCGTCGTGTGGCGGGTCGAGGTGACCCTCCCCGGCGCGAGCAACGCGATGGTCGTCTTCCACCACCCCGACGGAGGGAATACGCGGAAGGACCGCTACAACTGGTACAACGTCAACGGCCCCGAAGCCCGCAACGTCACCGGGCGCGTGGACCCCAAGGCGGTGGAGCGCGCCCTCACCGACGAGCAGCTCGCGCGCCTCTTCCGCCGCTCCATGCTCATCTCCGCGGCCGACAACCCGCTCAACATCCCCGTCACGCAGTTCGGGTGAGCGCGTCGCGCCGCGCGCGCCAGCGTACGCATCGCGCGTCGCCATGGGTCGTCACGGCTCTGCTTGCCTGAGCGCGGCAGCATCGCTTTTCCGCGCCCCCATTCCCATATTCGATCCTCTTCTTCAACGAGGGTCGCCCCATGACGGACGTAGCTCGGAGGTTCTACGGCATCGGCACGATCGCGCTCGTCGTGCTCGCGCTGGGGGCGTGTGGACGGGAGGAGAAAGGGCCCAACCCCGGTGAGCTGAAGCTGCGCGGGACCGTGCACATGGTGCAGTCTCCCGACGGCGGGACGTGCTGGAAGCTCCAGTCGACGAAGGGACACGACTACGAGCTGCAGCCGGCGCAGGTGCCGCACGATCTGCTCGTGGATGGCGCGACGGCGATCGTGATCGCCAAGCCGCGCGCGGGGGGGAGCTTCTGCAAGGTCGGGCAGATCGTCGACGTCGTGCAAGTCGACTCGATCGCGGCGCCGGCCACCACGGCGTCGAGCTGATCGCGCCCGACGGCGGCGCACCCGATCCGCGGCTCGGCTAGCGGCCGCGAGACCGCCCTCCGCTACGTGTTGGAGGGCGGTGCACCGTGGTGCGCTTCGACCGTCGTCCCCTCGTTGACATAGGGGATGTCCATCACCATCCCGTCGCGCGCGGCGATCGTCTCCTCGAACACCGCGCGCGCCTCGCGCACGAGGTCGGAGGTGTCGCGCGAGTAGCGCGCCGAGAAGTGCGTGAGCACGAGACGTCGCACTCCCGCGGCGCGCGCCACTTCCGCGGCCTCGCGCCCGGTGGAGTGCCCGGTCTCCGCGGCGCGCTCCTGCTCCTCGTCGGCGAACGTCGCCTCGTGGACCAGCACGTCCGCCCCGCGCGCGGCGTCCACGGTCGTCTGGGTCGGCCGCGTGTCCCCTGTGAGCACCACCTTCCGCCCCGGGCGCGGCGGTCCCACGAGGACGGAGGGCTCGATCACGCGTCCATCGTCGAGCGTCACCGCCATCCCGCGGTGCAGGCGCCCCCAGAGCGGCCCTTCCGGGATCCCCAGCTCGCGCGCCAGGTCGGGGTTGAACCGGCCGCGCCGCTCCTCCTCGACGAGCGCGTAGCCGAACGCCGCGGACCCGCGGTGGTCGACGGCGAAGGGGACGATCGCGTAGCCGTCGCGCGTGACCCGCTCCCCCGGCTCGAGCTCCGCGATCTCCACCGGGAAGTTGATGCGGTCCACCCCGAAGTGCGTCACCGCGCGCAGCACGCGTTTGGCGCCGCGCGGGCCCCAGAGGCGCATCGTCTCCGTGCGTCCCTGGAGCGCGAGGGTGCGGAGGAGGCCGATCGTCCCGATCAGGTGATCGCCGTGAAAGTGCGTGAAGAAGATGTCGTTCAGCGCGAACGAGATCCCGCACCGCATCATTTGCCGTTGCGTCCCCTCGCCGCAGTCGAAGAGGAGCGTCTCCCCTTCACGCACGAGGGCGATGGAGGAGACGCCGCGCTCGATCGTGGGGCGCGCGGCGGACGTGCCGAGGAAGTGCAGCGTGAGCGACATGCCGGGCAATATAGACGAACGCGGGGCGAATTACGCGGGGCGTCCGGCGTGCGGCTCGTGCGCGCCGAGGACGATCGCGTCGAGCCGGTCCTGGTCGATGTTCCCGCCGCTGAGCACGACCACGCCCGGCGCCTCCCAGCTCGGGAGATGCCCGCCGAGGATCGCCGCCACCCCCACCG
>JADGGM010000543.1 GCA_019689955.1 Gemmatimonadaceae bacterium | reverse complement strand
GAATCGTGCCCCGCACTACCCAGCCGCGCTGGGTCGCGGTCACTCGGAGGCTTCGGCGCCGGCCTCGCCCCCCTCGCTTCCGTCAGCTTCGCCACCCTCGTCCCCGGCGGTCTTGAGCCGCGCGGCGATCGCCTCGGGCTTGGCCCGCCGGCGGCGCGGACGACGGCGGCGCCGCCGCTCGCCATCCTCGGCCGGCTCGCTCCCGCGATCCGAGCTGTAGGTGGTGAGCCCTTCCTCTTCCTCGACCTCCTCCCGCTTCGGCGCCTCACGCCGCGCCTCGGCGATCGCGTCCGCGATGGCGTGCGTGATCAGCTCCACCGAGCGGATCGCGTCGTCGTTCCCGGCGATCGGCACCGTGATCAGGTCCGGATCGGCGTTCGTGTCGACGATCGCCACGATCGGGATCCCGAGCTTGTTCGCCTCGGTGACGGCGATCTTCTCCTTCTTGGAGTCGATCACGAAGAGGAGCCCGGGGAGCCGCCCCATGTTCTTGATCCCGGAGAGGTACTTGTTGAGCTTGTCACGCTCCCGGGCCATCATGAGCTGCTCCTTCTTCGTGTAATCCTGGAAGGAGCCCCCCTCCTCGCTCCCCGCCTCGAGGTCCTTGAGGCGGCGGATCTGCTTCTTGACCGTCTGAAAGTTGGTGAGGAGCCCGCCGAGCCACCGCTCGGTGACGTACATGGCCCCGCACCGCTCCGCCTCCGACTGCACGATCCCCTTGAGCTGCCGCTTGGTGCAGACGAAGAGGATGTTGTCGCCGCGCATGACGACGTCGCGCACGAGCTTCTGGGCGAGCTCGAGCTGGCGGAGCGTCTTCTGGAGGTCGATGATGTGGATCCCGTTCCGCTCGGCGAAGATGAAGCGGCGCATCTTCGGGTTCCAGCGGCGGGTCTGGTGCCCGAAATGGACACCGGCTTCGAGGAGCTGCTCGAGGTTCGGCTGCGTCATTGAAACGTCCTTCGTTGGGTTGTGTCCGCCGCCTCCGTCAACGTCGCGATCGACCGGCGGTGCCGGCACCCGAGGGCGACTCGGAAGGCGTGTGTGATGAATTCCCTGATCCGCCGGGTTACCGCTTGCTGAACTGGAACCGCTTTCTGGCCTTGGGCCGCCCGGGCTTCTTGCGCTCGACGGAGCGCGCATCGCGGGTGAGGAGCCCGAGGTCGCGCAGCTTGCGGCGGTGTGCCTCATCGACCTTGACGAGGGCGCGGGCGACGGCGAGGCGGAGCGCGCCGGCCTGCCCGCTCAGCCCACCCCCTTCGAGCGTGGCCTTCACGTCGAAGCGGCCGAGGGTATCGGTCGCCGTGAACGGCTGCTGGATCGCCGAGACGAGCGCCGGGCGCGGGAAATAGTCGCCGAGCGTGCGGCCGTTCACATCCCACTTCCCCGAGCCGGGGCGCAGGTAGAGACGGCAGACGCTCTCCTTGCGCCGTCCGATCGTGTGCGTCACAGATCCGTCGGCCATCACTTGGTCTCGCTCTTGTTGAGGTTCAGCACCACCGGCTGCTGTGCCGCGTGGGGGTGGTCAGCGTTCGGGTACACGCGCAACTTGAGGCGCAGCTTCTGCCGGCCGAGGGCGGTCTTGGGGAGCATCCCGAACACCGCCTTCTCGATCACTCGCTCGGGGTGCTTCTCGAGCATGGTCGCGAACGGCGTGAACCGCTCGTGCCCCATGTACCCCGTGTGCCGGAAGTACCGCTTCTGCTCCGCCTTCCGCCCGGTGACCTTGACCTTCGAGGCGTTGATCACGATGACGTTGTCGCCCGTGTCCATGTGCGGCGTGTACATCGGCTTGTGCTTCCCGCGAATGATCTTGGCGACTTCGCTCGCGAGGCGGCCGAGGACCATCCCGTCCGCGTCGACCACGTACCAGCGGTGCTCGATGTCCTTCGGCGTAGCAGTGTAGGTTCTCATGTCCGTCGGTTTTTGCATGCGTGGAGCCGACGGGTAGACCCTCGCGAGCACCCGATCGGCAGCCGAGAACGGCGTTTTTTCACAGACATGTAAGCTACGTAAGGAGTTAGACATTGTCAACGGAGCCACTCCGCCCGTCGGCGCGGGAGCCGAGCGATGGCGCGGGACACGACCCCCTCTCGCGCCCAGGCGGGCGGGGCCTCGCCTTCGCCACGCGCACCGCGCGACTCGCCGTCCTCGCCGCCATCGCCACCGGGTGCATCCACCGCACGAGCACCGAGATGACCGCCGTGTGCAAAGGGATGAACGTCACCCGCGATCTCGTCCTCTCCGTCGACTCCCTCTCCCCCGCCGCGGGGCGCGCCCTGGTGAGGTTCCGGGGGAAGCGGTTCACGATCCGCGTGAACCTCTTCAACCCCCTGGAGATGGTCGAGTGCCAGGACCGGAGCGGGGAGGCGTACGCCACCGTCGACCACCTCCCGGACGAGCTGGAGCACGCGGCCGCGGGGGCGCGGCATGCCCGCTGGCGCGTGGACGGGCCGAACGTGGTGGTCGACCTCAACCCCCAGGTCCGCGACGACAACCTCACCCTCGTCCTCCCCCTCAGCGGGGGGACTGGACGGTGGACCATGTCGTCGATCGTCGGCACCGTCGCCTCGGGGCGGCTGATGCCGGAGTAGCGCCAGGGGCCGCGCTACTCCAGCTCCACGAGCACGGCCCCCTTCTCCACCGCCACCCCGGGCGCGACGTGGACGGCCTTCACCGTCCCCGCCCCGGCGGCGCGCAACTCGTTTTCCATCTTCATCGCCTCCATCACGACCATCCCCTGCCCCGCCGCGACCACGTCTCCCGGCGCGACGTTGACGCGCACGATGAGCCCCGGCATCGGCGCGACGAGCGGGGCGGGGCCCGCGGGGCCGGCCGCCGCGGCGGTGAGGTCGCGGATGGTGCGCGTGCGCTCGTCGAGCGCTTCCACGTCGTATGTGACGCCGTCGAGCCATAGCACGTAGTGCC
>JADGGM010000542.1 GCA_019689955.1 Gemmatimonadaceae bacterium | reverse complement strand
GACGTCGGCCACCGCCACGTCGGCGCACTGCGCGACCGCGGGGGCGTCCACGGGGCGGAGGGGGGTCATCGCGAGGAAGGCGATGCTCGGATAGTCGCGCGCCAGCGACGCGCCACGGAGCGGCGCGTCGCCCGACGCGCCGAGATCGACGATCACCGCATCCACGAGCTGTGCGTGCAGGTGCGCGGCGAGCGCGTCGTGCGTGCGCGTGATCACCACGCGGCCGTGGCGGCGCGAGAGCTGAGTGCGGAGCACGCGGCGCGTGCGGTCGCGCGGCAGGTGGGCGATGACCAGCGGGGCGTGGGGCTCGGTCCCCTCCCCGTCTCCTCGGCCGTCGAGTCGCTCCATCGTCGCGCGCACCGGGTCAGTCCACGGCCGCGGTGCCGGAGATCATCGCCGCCGCGCGGGCGAGCACGTCGCGCGCGTTCGCGTAGGAGATCCGCGCCAGCGCGTCCTCGAGCGGGAGCCACCGGCACGCGGTGATCCCCTCCTCACGCTGCGGCGATGTCCTGGACGTCCCGGCCTCCATGAGATAGAAGTGGCACACCTTGTGGATCAGCCGGCCGCGGAACCGGAAGTACCACTCGATGGTGTCGATGGCGCCGAGGAGGGTGAGCTCGGCGATCCCCGTCTCTTCGGCGACCTCACGGAGCGCGGCGTGGTCCGGCGGCTCGTCGGGCTCGAGGTGCCCTTTGGGAAACCCCCAGTTGCGGTAGCTGTCACGGATGAGGAGGAACACGGGCCGCCCGTCGACCCGGCGGAACACCACGCCGCCGGCCGAGGTCTCGAGCTTGGCTCGTGAGCGCGCCACTAGAACACCTTCACCGTGAGATACTTTCGCGGATGCGACTTGATCTCCGTCACCAGGTCGCGCATCTGCGCCACGAGCGCGTCCGCGTTCTGGTAGAGCGACGGATCGTTCACCATGAGCCCGAGCGTCCCCTGCCCACGGTCGATCTTCGCCATCACCGAGTCGGTGCGCGCGAGCACCGAGTCGAGACGCTGTTGCGTGCGGGCGAGCGCGCGCGAGGCCTCCCGCAGGTCGCGCGAGGAGGCGCGGACGTCCTCGGAGGCGGCGTCGATGTTCCCGATGATGCGCGGCACCTGCCCCGACGCGGTCGACGAGTCCACGCGCATCGCGGTCCGCTGGAGCGCGTCCGCCGTCGCATCGACCGCCGTGAGGGTGCCGTGCACGTCGGCGGAGAGCTGCTGGAGGTTCCTCGACTGCACGCGCACGGTGCGCGCGAGCTCGGCCGAGAGCTCGGAGACGTTGCGGATCGACTCGCGCAGCTCGCGCGCCGCGTGGTCATCGAAGGCGACCTGGAACCGCTCGGCCACGCGCGAGACGTCGCCGGCGATGTGGCCGGCGACCGCGGTGAGCTGCGCGATGTCGGGGAGGCGCGCCCCCGGGAGCGGCCCGCCCCCCGCGGCGCTCGCCTCGGCGAGCTGGCGTTGCACGTCCTCGTTCGTCGGCGCCGCGGAGCGATCCATGATCATCGCCTGCCACTCGCCGAACATGCTCGCCTCGTTGAGGAGCACCACCGGATCGTGCGGAAGGGTGACGTCATGGTCGAGCGTCATGCGCACCTGCACCCAGCCGTTGTCGGCGAGCTCGATCGCCTGGATGCGCCCCGACTCCACGCCGCGGATCACGACCGCGTTCCCCACCTTCGCGTTCCCGACATCGCGGAAGCGCGCCACGACCTCGCGCTGCGTCGTCCCCAGATGGGCCTGGCCCAGCCAGAGCGTGAACGCCAGGATCGCCGCCGACGCGCCGAGGACGACGACCCCGACCACGAAGTCGTTGGAGCGATTCATCCGCGCGCGCCCCCCGTCCCGCTCCCGACGGGTTCCTCCTCCTCGATCGTCGGGCGCCCCTCGATGAACTGGCGCACCACGGGGTCGGTGGTGTGCTGGATCTCCTGCACCGTCCCCACCTGGCGCACGCGCCCCTTGTAGAGCATCGCGATCCGCGTCCCCACCGTGTACGCGCTCCGCATGTCGTGCGTGATCACCACGCTCGTCACGCCGAGGCGGTCGCGCATGCGGATCATCAGTTGGTCGATGACCGCGCTCGTCACCGGATCGAGCCCGGTGGTCGGCTCATCGTAGAGGATGTACTTGGGGCGGAGCGCGACGGCGCGGGCGATCCCCACGCGCTTGCGCATCCCGCCGGAGAGCTCGGCCGGGTAGCGGTCCTGCACGTTCGGGAGGTCGACCAGCTCCAGCGATTCCTGCACGCGGTGCGCGATCTCCGCCGCGGTGAGCGTCCCCTGCTTGCGGAGCCCCATCGCCACGTTCTCGCCGATGGTGAGCGAATCGAAGAGCGCCGCGAACTGGAACACATAGCCGATGCTCCCGCGCAGGTTGTAGAGCTCGCGGCGGGAGAGCGAGGGCACGTCCTTCCCGTCGACGACCACCGTCCCGGCATCGGGCTCGAGGAGCCCGACCACGTGCTTGATCGCCACCGACTTCCCCGAGCCGGAGTAGCCGATGATGACCATCGTCTCCCCTTCGGCGACGTCGAGCGTGAAGCCCTGGAGCACCTTCTTCTCGCCGAACGACTTGTAGACGTCCACCCACTTGATCATTCAAGACCGTCCTTGGAGCCACGTCATCGCCCAGAAGGCATCGAGGACGAGGATCATCACCGCGGAGTAGACGACGGCCTGCGTGGCCGCTCGCCCGACCCCCTCGGCCCCGCCGCGGGCGCGGAGCCCGTGGAAGCAGCCGATGAACGTCACCGCGATCCCGAAGCTCGACGCCTTCACCAAACCGTATCGCACGTCGAAGTCGCTGAAGAAGAGACGCGCGCCCTTCACGAACGCCTCGCTCGAGAGGCCGAGCAGCCCGAGCGAAGCCACCCACCCCGCGGCCACCCCCACGATCATCGCCACTCCGACCACGACCGGAAACATGATCCCC
>JADGGM010000541.1 GCA_019689955.1 Gemmatimonadaceae bacterium | reverse complement strand
TGGCACTTCCGCTCGATGGGGCCCGTGAATTGCGAGCTGGAGGGGGCAGTTGGGGAGGGGATGGCCGGCGGACTGTGGTCCGCGGCGCTCCCCGCGGACCAGCCCCTCCGGGTTCGCCCATGGCGCCCGGGCGACCGCATGACGCCGCACGGCGCGGCGGCACCGCGGCGGGTCAAAGGGTTGTTGCGTGACGCGGGGATCGATGCCGCGGCTCGAAGGGGGTGGCCAGTGGTCCTTGCCGGGGACGAGATCGTGTGGATTCCTGGAGTGCGCCGCAGCTCCGCGGCAACCGTCCGGTCCGGCCGACCGCTGGTGCTGTACCACTGTGAACGCGACGACCGCTGACCCACGCCTCGACGGACGCCCCGTCAAGCGCATCGTCTACAGCGCGGAGCAGATCGCGACGCGGGTCCGCGAGCTCGGCGCCGAGATCACGGCACGGTATCCCGACGGCGAGCTCCTGGTCCTCGGGCTGCTCAAGGGGAGTTTCATATTCCTCGGTGATCTCGTTCGCCAGATCGCCCGCCCGCTCCAGGTCGATTTCATCGTCGCCGCCAGCTACGGCGACTCCACGACCTCCAGCGGGCACGTGCGGCTCGTCTACGATCCGGAAACCAAACTCGAGGGGAAACATATTCTTCTGGTAGAGGACATCGTCGATTCCGGGCGCACGCTCAACCGCTTGATGGACCTATTGTCCCTCCGGCAGCCGAAGTCGCTCGAAATTTGCGCATTACTGCACAAGCATGTAGCGGAGTATCTTCGATATCCCGTGCGGCTCGTGGGTTTCGATGCGCCGAACGAGTTCTTGGTAGGATACGGCCTGGACCACGCGGAGAACTTTCGTCACTTGCCCTACATCGCGAGCTTGCAGTAATGGCTGATAGACGACCACCCAAGCGGGACTTCAACTGGGGGCGTATCTCCAAGACGCTCTCGTTCTGGCTGCTCCTGATCCTCATCCCGATCGCCTTCATCCGGCTGTCCGGGAGCGGGGCCGACTCGCCCACGGAGATCGACTACACGCAGTACAACCAGCAGCTGGAGCAGGGGAACATCACCAAGGTCACCATCGAAGATGGTAAGATCATCAACGGCGAGCTGAAGAGCCGGATCCGCGCCGGCAACCGCGACATCAACAAGTTCACCGTCCGCCTCCCGGTCGCCAACGACTCCAAAGAAGTCGAGCGGCTGCGCCAGGCGAACGTGGTCATCTCGGCGCAGGATGCGAAGCCCTCGTTCGGCAACTACCTCGTCATCTGGCTGCCGTACATCCTGATCTTCGGCTTCTGGCTCTTCCTCTTCCGCCAGATGCAGGCTGGGGGGGCCAAGGCGTTCAGCTTCGGAAAGAGCAAGGCCAAGCTCCTCACCGGCGACACGCCCAAGGTCACCTTTGCCGACGTGGCCGGGGCGGACGAGGCGAAGGAGGAACTGCAGGAGATCATCGAGTTCCTGAAGGACCCGCAGAAGTTCACCAAGCTCGGCGGGCGCCTCCCGAAGGGGGTGCTCCTCGTCGGCCCGCCGGGGACGGGGAAGACGCTCCTCGCGCGCGCCGTGGCCGGCGAGGCCGGGCGCCCGTTCTTCTCCATGTCGGGCTCCGACTTCGTCGAGATGTTCGTGGGGGTCGGCGCGAGCCGCGTGCGCGATCTGTTCGAACAGGGGAAGGCGCACGCGCCGTGCATCATCTTCATCGACGAGATCGACGCCGTCGGCCGCCACCGCGGCGCCGGGCTCGGCGGCGGGCACGACGAGCGCGAGCAGACGCTGAACCAGCTCCTCGTCGAGATGGACGGCTTCGAGTCGAACGATGGGGTCATCCTCATCGCGGCGACGAACCGGCCGGACGTGCTCGACCCGGCGCTCCTGCGCCCCGGACGGTTCGACCGCCAGGTGGTGGTCGACCTGCCGGACCTCCGCGGGCGCGAGGAGATCCTGCGCGTGCACCTGCGCAAGGTGCCGGTCTCGGACGAAGTCGACGTGGGCGTGATCGCGCGCGGTACCCCGGGGATGTCGGGGGCCGATCTCGCGAACCTGGTGAACGAAGCGGCCCTCCTCGCCGCGCGGCGCAACCACGACCGAGTCTACCTCATCGACCTCGAGGAGGCGAAGGACAAGGTCATGCTCGGCGCCGAGCGGAAGTCGATGGTCATGAAGGAAGAGGAAAAGCGGAACACCGCCTACCACGAAGCCGGACACGCCGTGTGCGCGATCAAGACCCCCGGGTGCGACCCGGTGCACAAGGTCACGATCGTCCCGCGCGGGCGCGCGCTCGGGCTCGCCTTCACCCTCCCCACCGAGGACCGCTACTCCATCACCCGCCAGCAGCTCGAGGCGATGCTCGTGATGACGTACGGCGGGCGCGTGGCGGAGGAGCTGATCTTCGGCCACGACAAGGTGACCACCGGTGCCGCGAACGACATCCAGAAAGCCACCTCGCTCGCGCGCCGCTACGTGTCGCAGTGGGGGCTCTCCGAGGCGATCGGCCCGGTGTTGGTGGGCGAGAACGACCAGGAGGTCTTCCTGGGGCGCGAGCTGACGCACCGCCGCGAGGTGTCGGAGAAGACGGCGCAGCTCGTGGACGCCGAGGTCTCCCGGCTCCTCACGCAGTCGTACGAGCGGGCGAAGCAGACGCTCACGGAGAACGCGGCGCTGCTGCACGCGGTCGCCGGAGCGCTGCTCGAGCGGGAGACGCTGACGGCCGAGGACCTCGACCTCCTTGTGCGCGGGGAGAAGCTCCCCCCGCGCAAGACACCGGCGCCCCCCGCGGTCCCGGTGCCCACGCCCACGCCCGCCGCGCAGCCCAAGCCCGCAAAGCCGCCGCTCCTCGGCGGACCCGAGGTCGCTCCGGCGTAAGGGGGACGTTCCGCACGAACGGCAGGGGGGGCGCCCCCCCCCCCGCGGGGCCCCGGGGCGGCCCCGCCCCCGTT
>JADGGM010000540.1 GCA_019689955.1 Gemmatimonadaceae bacterium | reverse complement strand
CCCGAAGCTCCCCCGCCTCACGTGACGCCGCCGGTACGCACCGCGTCACATGAAAACCCCTCCTGGAGGTCCCGTGTCGCCGATCGCGCTCCGCCCCCGCTCCCCGACCGAGATCGTGGATGCCTCCCTGCGCCTGGTCCGGCAGTACTACCCCCAGCTCACCGCGCTCACACTGGTGGCGCTGCTCCCGTACGTCGCCCTGCTGCTCCTGGTCCGCGACGCCATGACGAACCCGTTCACCGTCTTTCCGATGGTCATCGTGCAGGTCCTGAGCACGACGGTGGCCGAGGCGGCGACCATCGTCACGGTGTCGGACGGGTATCTGACGGGTGAGGTGCGCATCGGGACCGCGCTCGCCACCACGGTGCAGCGTGTCCTGACGCTCATCGGGGCGGCGTTCGCGCGGTGGATCTTCCTATTCGGGGTGGGTATCCTGATCATGCTCATCCCCGCTGGGCTGGGAGCGACGATCTTCCGAGGGGCGATGGCCCCGGTGGGGATCCTGCTCGGCGTGCTCCTCGCCGGGGTCCCGTTCGTGTACCTGGTTCTCCGGACGTTCGCGACGACGGCCGCCGTGATGATCGAGAAGCGCGGACCGATCGATTCCGTCCAGCGCTCGTGGGCGCTCGCCGAGGGGCGGGTCGGGGGGATCTTCGTCGCGTTGCTCATCACGTGGCTGATCTACTTCGCGGTCTTCATTCTGTTCCGCGTCGCGCTCATGGCGGTGCCGGGCGCTTCGACCAACGTGGCGCTCATGGGGGTGCTCACGGCGGTCGTGCTGGCGTTCGTGTATCCGCTGGTCGGGGCCGTCACCACGTTGCTCTACTACGATCTGCGCGTGCGGCGCGAAGGGTTCGACCTGGAAGTGATGGCGCGCGACCTCGGCGTGGCGGAGCCGACGGCGCCCTGATCGACCTCTCGCGTTCGGCATGCGTCGCCTCGTCAACTACTTCCTGCGCGGCCTGGTCGTCACCGCGCCGGTCGCGCTCACGTTGTACATCTGCTGGGTGGTGTTCCAGCGCGTGGACCGGCTGCTCGGTCTCCCGGTCCCGGGCGCGGGGTTCGTGCTCACGATCGCACTCATCACGCTCGTGGGCGTGCTGGCGTCGAACCTGTTCACGCGCGGGATCGTGGGCGCGGTCGAGCGGGTCATGCAGCGCCTCCCGTTCGTCCGGCTTCTCTACACGTCGACGAAGGACCTGCTGAACGCGTTCGTCGGCGAGCAGCGCCGCTTCGACCGCCCCGTGGCGATCCGGCTCGCTCCGGGCTCCGCCGTCAAGGCGATCGGCTTCGTGACCGCCGACGCGCTCGATGCGCTCGGGCTCCCGGGGCAGGTCGCGGTCTACCTCCCGCAGTCGTACAACTTCGCCGGGGCGCTGGTGGTGGTTCCCGCGGACCAGGTGGAGCCGATCCCCGCGGACAGCGCGCAGGTGATGGCGTTCATCGTGTCCGGCGGCGTCTCGCGGCTCTGAGCGCGACGGGCGGATGCGAACGGGGGCCGCCTGGACGTCCAGGCGGCCCCCGTCGCGCCATCCGTCAGCGCACCTCGATCGGCACGCTCGCCTCGCGGTCGTCCCAGGCGAGGCGCAACGTGCCGCCGTTGCCGCTCGGCTCGAGGGTGATCGTGAACTGCTCCAGCGGCTCCGAGCGCATGGTCACCTGCATGTCGATGTGCGCCAGGTCGGCGGTGGAGTCGTACTCGGTCCCCCATTCCCCCGTCTTCTTGTTGATGATGAGCGTCCACCCCGAACGGCTGGGGAGGGAGAAGAGGGTGTACGTCCCCTTCGGCACCGGCGTCCCGCCGATCACGAGGTCGTGGTCCGTGACGAAGGTGGTCGCGGCGTTGGCGCCCGTCCGCCACCAGGTGTCGAACGGGACCACGTTGCCGAACACCACGCGCCCGCGCTTGCGCGGGCGGCCGTAGTCGATGAGCAACTGCGCTTCGCCGAACGTCGCGCGCACGGTGTCGCGCGGGGAGAGCGTCCCGAGGGGGTGCTGGCTGAAGTGCAACGCGAGCGCGTTCACGTCGAGCGTGGGGACGCGGGTGACGATCACCTGCTCCGTGGAGCCGGGGGAATCGAGGGCGAGGAGCCGTCCGTCGGCATCGACGCGGGCGTAGACGATCCCGAAGGGGGTGTCCATGACGAGCGAGTCGCGCGTGACCCGCTTCACGCCGACGGGGTTCGTCGTGGGCGCGCCCATGAAGAGGGTGGAGACCACGACGCTGTCGCCCCCCATGCGCAGCGCGCGCTGGATGATCGTCTCGAACGACGCGTAGCCGTAGTTCATGAGCGGGAGCACCTCCTGCCCGGCGACCGCGCGGACGGTGCGCGTGCTGTCCCCCGTGCGCAGCTCCACGACGGCGGTGTCGCCGCGGAAGGTCATCGTGGCGTGCTGCACCGGCGGATCCGACTCGGGGCGGCCGGGGACGCGCACGGTCACTTCGTAGCGCGTGAGGCGCCCCTGCCGATCGAAGGCGGCGGTGTAGTGGCGCAGGTACGCTCTGGGGGTGCGGATCGCGTTGTCGCCGGTGAGGAGGGTTGGGGTGCGCGTGAACTGCTCGGCCGCGATCGTGTCGTTCCCGATGCGGATGAGAAATGCGCCCTGCTGGGTGCCGCGTTGCGCGTGGAGCGCGCCGCCGAAGAGCGCGAGCGCGATCGCCGCGGCTCCGACAGTGATGGTGATCGAACGAGGTGTGACGTGCATGGTGTGCTCGTACGTGAGAGAGTGAACGTTGGGCCGAGTGCTGAACGCGTCCACTATAACGCCCGCCCGCGCGGCCGCCAGACACGCGCTGGGGCCGTTGCGGGGAAGTTGACGAATTGCTCACAACGTCCGTGCAGGGGGCCAGAGGCGGGGGGCGGCACGTGCCTTGCCCGCGATGGTGCGTCGCGGGACGTGCCACGAGCAGGGGGTCGGGCGATGAG
>JADGGM010000539.1 GCA_019689955.1 Gemmatimonadaceae bacterium | reverse complement strand
GCCACCTCGTCGCGCAGCCCGGCGAGCCACCCCGTGTGCCCGGCCGGGAGCTCGTCGAGGTAGCGGCGAAGCACCTCGATGAACATGAGCTCCGCAAGCCTCGTGAGCGCCGTGTCCGCCCCGGCCCGGCCGCGGCCGGACTCTTCGGTCAACTGGCGCGTGAGCGCGGCGAGCGCGGGGTCGAACATCCCGCGCATGTGCATGAGGCGCGGGAGCGCCCCGAGCAGCGGATTGAACGGCCGGCGGTCACAGCCGAGGAACCCGCAGACGAACGACGTGTCCCGAGGCCCGTGGTCGCCGAGGATGACCGTTTCGGGGTAGCGCGCCGGGGTGGCGGTGAACATGTCCGCCCCGACCCGCAGCCCGCGCGCGCTCGCCATCACGTGGCCGTCGCCGTGGGGGAAGACGATCACGTCGCCGGCCATGAGCTCCACTTGCTCCTCGCCGACCAGCCCCCCGTAGCACCGCCCCGCGGTCAGGATGTGGTAGGAGATCAGGTGCTCCGTCTCCGGCATGATCCGGGGGGAGAGCTCTTGCGCCGGGGCGGACTCCACGCTCCACGGCGCCGCTGCCTCGACAGTGTAGAAGTACGCGCTGTTGAGGCGGACCACGCGGAGCAGGTCGGAGAGGGGGTCCATCATGCGAGGAAGATACTAGCGTCCTCGCCCCGGAGGCGCGAGGTTGAAGCGACCGGCGCGCGGGGGACCTTCACGGTCGCGCTCGCGCTCCAACCCTACCTCGATCGTGGAGATCCCTCGTGAACGAAGCCATTCCAACGCTGCTGACCTCCTGGGAGACCTTCTACGTCATCGTCGGCACGGGAGCTGCGGCGCTGACGGGGCTGCAATTCGTGGTGATCGTGCTCGGCGCCGAGGTCGGCGCGTTGTCCTCGCAGGCCATGCGCGCCTTCGGCACGCCGACGATCGTGCACTTCTGTACCGTGTTGCTCATCTCGGCCGTGCTCAGTGCGCCGTGGCACGATCTCTCGAACGTGGGGATCGTGATCGCCGTCGCCGGCGTGATCGGCGTGCTCTACATGATGGCGATCGTGCAGTCCGCGCGGCGGCAGACGGTGTACGTCCCGGTGCTCGAGGATTGGCTGTGGCACGGCGTGTTCCCGACCCTCGGGTACGCGGTCCTGCTCGTGTCGGGGCTCGAGCTCGGGCGCCACGCCGCGCCATCGCTGTTCGCGGTCGGCGCCGTCGCGGTCCTGCTGTTGTTCATCGGGATCCACAACGCGTGGGACTCCGTCACCTACATCGCCATCGAGCGGCGGCGGCGCGCGGCCGCGGAGAGCGAGCCGGCCGGCGCCGCCGAGGCGACGCCGGAGTAGCGACCGTGGTCCGGCGCTGCGCGCCCGCTCACGCGGGCACGGCGTGCTCCGCCGGGCGCCGCGCCGGCTGATACGTGCCGGGCACCTTGCGGAACGGCACGGCGATGCGGTTCCACGAGTTGATGGTGTTGATCGCGATCGTCAGGTCGACCAACTCCTTCTCGCTGAAGTGCTGGCGGACTTCCTCAAAGAGCTCGTCCTCGACGGCGCTCTCCGGGAGCAGCGTGAGCGCCTCGGCCCAGGCGAGCGCGGCGCGCTCGCGTGGCGTGAAGAACGGCGTCTCGCGCCAGGCGCTGAGCGCGTACAGGCGCTGCTCGGTCTCGCCCGCGGCGCGGGCGTCCTTGGTGTGCATGTCGATGCAGTACGCGCAGCGGTTGATCTGCGACACGCGCGTCTTGACCAGCTCCACGAGCCCGTGCTCGAGGCCGCACTGCTTGATGTACTGCTCGAACTGCCGCATGATGCGGATGCCGTCGGGGGCTACCTGTTCGTACGCGATCCGTTGGTGCATCGGCGCACTCCTCTCTGTTCCACGCGTTGGGGCTCGCGGCGAATGCCGCGGAGGGTAGGTGAAATATAGCGGGGGCGCGGCGCGGACTTCGGAGGGCACGAACGGGCCGCGATCGGGCCGTGCGGTCGCCGGGCACGGATTGCGGTAACCGGATCGCCCAGTGTATTGTGGTCATTCAGCCTGTCGCGACTGACTCCTTCGCCGCATGACCATGCTCATCCGCCTCGCCGCCCCGGCCGACGGCGCCGCGCTCGCCGACATCTATCGTCCGGCGGTCACCGAGTCGGTGATCTCCTTCGAGCTGGAGGCGCCCGACGCCGCCGAGATGGCGCGCCGCGTCGCCCGCATCATGGAGCGTATGCCGTGGCTCGTCTGCGAGCGCGACGGCGAGGTGATCGGATACGCGTACGCGAGCCCGCACCGGGAGCGCGCGGCCTATCAGTGGTCGGTCGCCGTGTCGGCGTACGTGCATCGCGACGCGCGCCGGCTCGGCGTGGGGCGGGCGCTCTACACCTCGCTCTTCGCGGCGCTCGTGGTGCAGGGGTACCGGAACGCGTACGCGGGGATCACGCTCCCCAACCCCGCGAGCGTCGGCCTCCACTCCGCGGTGGGGTTCACGCCGGTGGGCGTGTACCGCGAGGTCGGCTACAAGCATGGCGCGTGGCACGACGTCGCCTGGTTCGAGCGCGCCCTGGCCCCGCACGATCCGGACCCCGCGCCTCCGCGCTCGCTCCGCGACTGCCGGAGCGACGCGGCGTTCCGCGCGGCGCTCGGCGCGGGGGTGGCGCATCTCCGCTCGCCCGCAACATCACCCTGAGCCGGACCAGCGCGGCCATGTCGCTCGCGCAGGTCCTGTTGACGATCCTGGCCGCATCTCGCGCATCTACCTGGCGGACGCCGCCTTCGAGATCGCGCTCCTCGTTGGATTCGTCATCGTCTGGTGGGGCTCGCGCGTTACTGTGTAGCAGCACCGAGCCCGTCGTGTGACCTTCACCCCGGCTCCCCCGGCGCCGGCCCCGCCCGCGATGACGACACCCTTTCGAATTGCCATGGACGACCGCGTGCTCGCGGACCTGCGCGAGCG
>JADGGM010000538.1 GCA_019689955.1 Gemmatimonadaceae bacterium | reverse complement strand
GGCCGGGATCGCGCGGGAGCGGATCGCGCTCGACCCCGGGATCGGCTTCGCCAAGCGGAGCGAGCATTCGATCGCCGTGCTCGGCGCGCTCCCGCGGCTCGTGGCGGAGGGGTTTCCCGTGGTGGTCGGGGTATCGCGTAAGCGGTTCATCGGCGAGCTGAGCGGAGGAGCGCCGCCGGCGGAGCGCGTGGACGGGACCAGCGCCGCGAACGTCATGGCGCTTGCGGCGGGAGCGCGCATCTTTCGGGTACACGATGTGCGAGCCGCACGACGCGCGCTCGACGTGGCGTGGGCGATCGTGCAGAGCCGGGGAGACGCCTGAGAGTGCTCGACCAATTTCGATTCCTGACCTTTGGGTGGCGCGACGCGATCGAGATCGCGGTCGTGGCCTACGGCATCTACCGCCTCCTGCTGCTCATCCACGGCACGCGGGCGGTCCAGATGCTGATCGGGATCGTCGTGCTCGTGCTCACGTACGCGCTCGCGTGGATCTTCAAGTTCACGATGATCACGTACCTGCTCGGGATCCTCTTCACGTACGGCGCGTTCGCCGCCCTCGTGATCTTCCAGCCCGAGCTGCGCGCCGCGCTGGCGCGGCTCGGGCAGTCGCAGATGTCGCGCATCTTCAAGCGCATGGAGGTGAGCGAGGTGGCCGAGGAGATCGGGGACGCCGTGGAGCGGCTGAGCCGGTCGGGGATCGGGGCCATCATCGCGCTCGAGCGCGAGATCGCGCTCGGGGACTACGTGGCGTCGGGGACGGAGATGCAGGCCAAGGTCTCGGCCGACCTCCTGGCGACGATCTTCACCCCGTATTCGCCGTTGCACGACGGCGCGGTGATCATCCGTGGCGACATGATCATCGGCGCCGGGTGCATCCTCCCACTCTCGCAGGCGGCGATGATCGACCGCACGCTCGGGACCCGCCATCGCGCCGCGCTGGGCCTGAGTGAGGAGACCGACGCGCTCGTGATCGTCGTCTCCGAGGAGACGGCGAAGATCTCGGTGGCGCGCGACGGCCGCCTCACGCGCGGCCTCTCGCCGATGCAGGTGCGCGACATCGTCGCCGGCCGGGCGCCGCGGACCACGGCGGAGCAGCCGGCCTTGCAGCTACGCGCCTGACGCGCCCCGCGGGCGCGGCCCTCGGCGCCGCGACGGTGCTCCTCGTGGCCTACGGCGCCACGCTCGCGCCGGGAGTGACGTTCTGGGACGCGGGGGAGCTCGTGGCTGCCGTGCACGCGTTCGGCATCCCGCATCCACCCGGGACGCCGCTCTGGGTCGCGGCGGCGCGCGCCTGGCGCGTTGTCGCGGCCCCGCTCTCGACCGCGCTCGCGACCAACCTCTTCTCCGCGCTCGCCACCGCGCTCGCCGCGGGCGCGCTCGCCTGGCTCCTCGCCCGCGCGACGCGCGCCAACCTCGCCGCGTTCGGCGCCGCGGTGTGCGCGGGCGCCATGTCGACCGTCTGGCTCGACGCCAACGAGACCGAGGTGTACGCCGCGGTGCTCCTCCTCGCGATGGCCACGCTGCTGTGCGCGGACCGCGCCGGCGGACGCACCGATGGCGCTACCGAGCGGTCGCGCGGCCGGTGGACGGTGCTCACCGCGTACGGCATCGCGCTCGCCGTCCCGATGCACCTCGCCGCGCTCGTCGCCGCGCCGGCCGCGGTGGTGCTCGCGGCGCAGGACGCGGAGGGGACGGTGCGCTGGGAGCGCGGGGTGCTCCTCTCCGGCGTCGCGATCGCCACCGCGGGCGCGGGGCTCGCGAACGCGAGGGTCGCAGGGCTCGGCGCGTGGGTCATCGCGGTGGCCGCAGTGGTCGCGCTCCGCCGCCGGCGCCGCGGCGAGGCTCGGCGCGGAGAGCGCGCCGGGCGCGAGGAAGCGGGCGCGGTGCGGTGGCCGATCGCCCTGGGGGCCGCGGGCGCCGTGGTCCTGGCGCTCTCCGCGCTCGCGATCCTCCCGCTCCGCGCGATGCACGACCCGGCGATCAATGCCGGGAACCCGACGGGGTGGACGGCGCTCTGGGAGGTCGTCGGCCGACGGCAGTACGGGGCGCCGCCGCTCTGGCCGCGACAGGCGCCGCTCTGGCTCCAGCTCGGGAACCTCTTCGAGTACGCCGATTGGCAGGTCGCGCTGGGGCTCGCTCCAGGCGTGGGGCCGTCGTGGGCGCGGACGCCGTTCACGATCGCGTTCGCCGTGCTCGGCGTGTACGGCGCCGCGGTGCACCGGCGCCTCGATCGCCGGAGCTGGCGCGCGCTCGCGGTGCTCCTGCTCTCGGCCAGCGTGGGGCTCGTGCTGTACCTGAACTTCAAGGCCGGCGCCTCGTTCGGCTGGGGGATCCTCCCCGACAGCGCGCCGCACGAGGCGCGCGACCGCGACTACTTCTTCGCGCTCGCGTTCTGGACGTGGGGCGCGTGGGCGGGGTTCGGCGCGGTCCAGCTGGCGGCGCGGGCGCGTCCCGCGCTACGCGTCGCGGGCGTGGCGGTCGCGATGCTCCCGATCGCGCTCAACTGGAGCGCCGTGGACCGCGCGCGCTCCGATGAGTCGACGACCGCGCGCCGCCTCGCCGCGGGGATGCTCTGGTCCACGCCGGCGCACGGCGTGCTGCTCGCTGGGGGGGACAACGACGCCTTCCCGTGCTGGTACGCCCAGGTGGTCGAGGGGGAGCGCCCCGACGTGACGGTCGTCGTGGCGCCGCTCCTTGGCGCCCGGTGGTACCGCGCGCAGCTCTGGCGGCGCGATTCGCTCGCGGTGGACGCCCCCCCAGCGCCCGCGGGCGGAACGCTCGCCGAGGGCGACCTCATCGCCCGCGTGGCCGCCTCCGCGCGCGCTCGCGGGCGCCCCGTCGCCGTGTCGATCACCGCCGGGACCGCGCGACGCGATGCGGCGGCGGAGGCGGGCGCGCCGTGGGTGCTCCGCGGGCTCGCCTACGTGCGCGACGGGGATC
>JADGGM010000537.1 GCA_019689955.1 Gemmatimonadaceae bacterium | reverse complement strand
GAACGGGGCGGCGGGCTCGGTCATGCGCCCCTCCCGTTGCCGCGCCCGAAGCGCGCGATCACCCGGCCGAGCGACGACGCGGACGCGTCGAGCGCGCTCGCGGTCTCGCGCAGGTGGTGCGTGAGCTCGCGCTGTCGCGTGGTCGCGTTCGCGACCTGCTCGGTGGTCTCGGCCATCCCTTCGGCGACCTGGACCACGAGCTGCGCGGCGCTCCCCAGCTCGTCGACCAGCCGCTCCGACTGCCCCGACGCCTCGACCACCGCCTCGGCCAGCGCGAGCGTGCGGCGCGCGTCGCTCTCGATCCCGCGAAAGACTTCCATGGCCCCCTGCATCGCCGCCTCACCCGTCATGACGGCTTGCTCCATCTCGTGAATGTGATCGGCCGCCTCGTCGGTGCGCGACGAGATCTGACCGAGCAGCTCCTGGATGCGGCCGAGCGAGTCCGCGCTGCGGCGCGCGAGCTTGCGCACCTCGTCGGCCACCACGGCAAACCCCTTCCCCGCCTCCCCCGCGCGCGCGGCCTCGATCGCCGCGTTCAGCGCGAGGAGGTTCGTCTGCGTGGCGATGTCGGCGATCACGACGGTGATCTCGCCGATCGTCGCCGACGCGTCGCGGAGCGCGGTGATGCGCTCCACGGTGCGGCGCGCCAGCGCGGCGATCTCGGTCACGCGCGCCATCGCGCCGTCGGCCTGGGCGACGCCGACCTGCACGCGCCGCTCGACCGCGGTCGAGATGCTGAGCGTCTCGCGCGCCGCGGCGTCGACCGCGCGCGCGGCCCGTGCGATGCGCTGCGCCGCTTCGCTGATGCGCTGCGCCGCCTCGCGGTTCCCTCCCGCCCCGTCGGTGAGCCGCGCCAGCGAGTCGGTCACGCGCTGCGCGCTGTCCGCCGCCGCCCCGCCGATCTGCGCGACCTCCCCGGACGCGGCGAGCACGGCGGCCGCGGTGCGCTGGGTCTCGTCGATCAACACGGCGACGTCGTGCAGCGCACGCTGGATGTGTGCCGCGCCGGCGTCGCTGCGCTTGGCGAGCAGCTGCGCCCAGTCGCCGTCGCGGATCGACTCGCCGAGGCGCTCCAGCTCGTCGAGCGGGCGCATCATGATCCGGTTGAGCTGCACGATGAACCACACGATCGCCGGCCCCGAGAGGAGCCACGCCACCACCACCTCCACGGGCTGCAGCCCGCGGAAGGCGACGGTGTAGACGATCGTCCCGATCATGAGCAGGAAGATGCCGAGCGTCGTCGCGATCTCCGCGATGAGCCGCTCGGCGAACCGCCACCGCACCACCGCCACACCGCCCACGACCACCACCAGCATCACCCCGAGCGTCACGTACAGGCGCGCCGCCGGGTCCGACGGCGCGGGCGCGGGCGCGGCCAGTGGCGCGACGATCATGCGCGGGCGGGGATGCCGAGCGCGGGCCACATGGCGTCCACGCGCCGTTTGGTCGCCTCGTCCATCGCGATCACCTTCGGCCACTCGCGCGTGAACCCTTCCTCGGGCCACTTGCGCGTGCCGTCGATCCCCATCTTGGAGCCGTAGGTGAAGGCGCGGCTCGAATGGTCGAGCACGTCCACCGGCCCCATGGTGAAGCGCGTGTCGCGCTCGGGGTCGATGTTGTTGAGCGCGATCCACCACGCTTCCTGCGGGTCGCGCACGTTCACCTCCTTGTCCACCACCACGATCACCTTGGCGAGCGACATGAGCCCCTGCCCCCAGAGCGCGTTCATCACCTTGTAGGCGTGGCCGGGATACTGCTTGTCGATCGACACGAACACGAGATTGTGGAAGATCCCCTCGGCGGGCATGTGGTAGTCGACGATCTCGGGGATCGTGAGCTTGAGCAGCGGGAGGAAGATCCGCTCCGTCGCATGGCCGAGGTAGTAGTCCTCCATGGGGGGACGACCGACGATCGTCGTCGCGTAGATCGGCCGCTCGCGCATGGTGACGGCCGTGATGTGCACCTGCGGGTAGAGATCGGCCAGTGAATAGAACCCGGTGTGGTCGCCGAAAGGTCCCTCGGTGACGAGCGGCTCCCGGGGGTCGATGTACCCCTCGAGCACGAACTCCGCGTCGGCCGGCACCTCGAGGTCGCAGGTGAGCGCCTTGGTGAGCGTCACCGGGACGCCGCGGAGGAATCCGGCGAAGAGGAACTCGTCGACGGTCGGCGGGAGGGGCGCCGAGGCGGCGTAGACCGAGGCCGGGTCCGCGCCGACGGCGATGCACACGGGCATCGTCTCCCCCCGCTCGGCCATCTCGCGCCAGTGCGCCGCCCCCACCTTGTGCCGCTGCCAGTGCATGGCGACGGTGCGAGGGCCGAGCACCTGCACGCGATACATCCCCACGTTGCGGATCCCGCGCTTCGGGTCCTTGGAGATCACCATGGGGAGGGTGATGTACGGGCCGCCGTCCTCGGGCCAGCACTTGATGATCGGGAGCTTGCGCAGGTCCACCTCGTCGCCGCGCCACACCACCTCGCGGCACGCGGGGGAGCCGCCGCGCACGCGCGGGGGGAACTTCCCCACCTCGAGGAGGCGCGGGAGGAGGGAGAGCTTCCCGAGGAGCCCTTCGGGGACCTTCATTTCCAGCAGCTCGGTGATGCGCCCGCCGATCCGGTCGAGGTCATCGACGCCGAGCGCCATCGCCATCCGGCGCATGGAGCCGAACAGGTTGATCGCCACCGGGTAGGCGGAGCGGGTGCCGTCGAACAGCGTGACGTGCTCGAAGAGGAGGGCGGGGCCGCCGCCGGGGCTCTTCATCACGCGGTCGGCGATCTCGCACAGCTCGAGGTTCACGCTCACCGGGTGGGTGATGTGCACCAGCTCCCCGGCGCGCTCGAGCGCGGTCACGAAGTCGCGGAGCGAATCGAGGCTCACGCGGCGCGCTCTCCCCAGTGGACGGCCACGACGCCGAACGTGAGCGCGCGGTACCCCCCCCCCGCGAACCCCCCCCCCGCGA
>JADGGM010000536.1 GCA_019689955.1 Gemmatimonadaceae bacterium | reverse complement strand
CCCGTGGCCGCAAAGGAGACGTCGATGCGCTCGCTGCGACCATCCTGCTGCAACACGCGCTCCGCCTGGCGTCGTGACCTCCGCCGCGTAGGGACCGCGGCGGGGGCCGCCGTGCTGCTCGCGTGCGGCGGGACCGGCGTGCCGCACGGCCCCTACGCCCGCGTCACCATCCCCCCCGGCACCAGCTTCCGCGCCGCCGCGGACTCCCTGCACCGCGCCGGCTTCGTCGCGTTCCCCGTCGCCTTTCGCCTCTACGCCCGCGTCACCGGGCGCGACCGCGACATCAAAGCCGGCACGTACGTCCTCGAGCGCGACCTCGGGTGGAACGCCATCGTCGACGCGCTCCGCAAGGGACAGGGGATCGAGCGGAAGATCACCATCCCCGAAGGGTGGTCGCTCCGCGAGATCGTCCCCGCCCTCGCGCACGCCCTCGGCACCTCCGAGGACTCCGTGAACGCCGCGGTCCGCGACACCGCGCTCCTGCACGACCTCGACGTCCCCACCCCCACGCTCGAAGGGTACCTCTTCCCCGACACGTACATCTTCTCGTACGCCACCTCGGCGCGCACCGCCGTGCGCGAGATGGTGCGGCGCTTCAAGGAGCAGTGGCAGCCGCAGTGGGACGACCGGCTCCAGCAGCTCGCCATGAGCCGTCACGACATCGTCACCCTCGCCTCGATCATCGAGAAGGAAGCGCGCCTCCCCGAGGAGCGCCCCGTGATCTCCGCCGTGTACCACAACCGCCTCCGCGCCCAGATGCCGCTCCAGGCGGACCCCACCGTGCAGTACGCGCTCGGCGAGCACCACGACCGGCTGCTGTACAAGGATCTCGAGGTCCAGTCGCCTTACAATACCTACCGCAACCGCGGGCTCCCGCCGGGCCCCATCGCGTCGCCGGGGCGCGCAAGCATCGAGGCGGCGCTCTATCCCGCGTCGGTGCCGTACCTGTACTTCGTCGCCGACTCCGACGGCCACCACGAGTTCCGCACGACCTTCAAGGAGCACACCGAGGCGAAGGCGGAAGTGCGCCGCAACCACCATCGCTGACCCGGGCGCGGGCGCGCCGGTTCAGGGGGTGTCGAGGTCCGGACGCAGGGTGCGCGCGTCGCGCAGGTAGACGTGGACGATCTCCCCCTTGGCGCGCGCGCACTCCGCGTGGAGGAGCACGCGGATGCATCGGGGTAGCGCGCCACCCACCGGCATCTCCATCGTGCAGAGGAGTGGGATGTCCACCCACCCCAGCTCCCGCGCCGCGCGCGCGGGGAACTCGCTCGTCAGGTCCGCCGTCACGGTGAAGATGATGCTGATGATGTCCGCCGGCTCGAGCGCGTTGCGCGTGGCCATGGCGTCGAGCAGCTCGCGCGTCGCCTCGCGGATCAGCGCCGGCTCGTCGTGCGTCACCGTGGTGGCGCCCCGCACGGCGCGGACGCGCCGCTCACTCACGATTCGCCCATGTGGAATCCAGCCACGCTGACGCTCCTCGCGATCACGGATGCCCTACGCGGGAAAGACGGAACCGGACCGGAGGCGCGCGACGATCTCGTCGCACGCGCGGCCGCCGCGGTGCGCGGTGGTGCGACCATGATCCAATTGCGGCTCAAAGATGCCGACGCCCGCACGCAGGTGGAAGTAGCGCGTGCCCTCATCGCCGCGCTCCCGCCCACGGTCCCGGTGATCGTGAACGACCGCGCCGACGTCGCGCTCGCGGCCGGGGCCGCGGGCGTGCACCTGGGCGCGGACGACCTCCCCGTGGCCGCGGTGCGCCGCATCGCCCCTCCGGGATTCATCATTGGCGCCTCGGTCGGGAACGACGCCGAGGTCGCGGGGTCGCGCGGCGCCGACTACGTGGGGATCGGACCGGTCTACGGGACCGCATCGAAGGCCGATGCCGGTGACGCGATCGGGACCGCCGAGCTCGCGCGCCTCGCCGCGCGCTGCGCCCTCCCCGCGGTCGCGATCGGGGGGATCGACACCACCAACGCCGCCGCGGTCATGGCCACCGGGGTGTGCGGCGTCGCGGTCATCCGCGCCGTGTTCAGCGCCCCGGATCCCGAGGCAGCGGCTCGAGCGCTTCGCTCCGCCATCGGAAGGTGATGTCGGGGACACCGGAGACCGTACGGCTCCGCCCGCTTTCGCGCCGCCAGATGCGGGGTCCGTGCGACGTGCGCACCGCGCCCTCCAGCGCGGCGAGCACGCGCGGCTCGAGCGCCAGATCCACCAGCGCCGGGTCGAACTGTGTCCCGCGCCCGGCACGGAGCGCGCTCCGGCCGTCGGCCAGGCTCCCCCGCCCCTCGCCCCGGTAGCGGCGGCCGTGCGTCACCACGTCATACGTGTCGGCGATCGCGACGATGCGCGCCGCGAGCGGGATCTCCTCGCCGCGCAGCCCGCGCGGGTACCCGGTGCCGTCCCACCGCTCGTGGTGCGAGAGAACCCCTTCGGCGAGATCGGGGTAGAAGGCGCTCAACGGCCGCAGCACCTGGGCCCCCCGCAGCGGATGCATGAGGACGAGCGCCCTCTCCTTCGGCGAGAGCTCCGACGCCTCGTGCACGATGTCATACATCGCGGCGTCGATCTTCCCCACGTCGTGAAAGAGCGCGACCCGCTCGACGCTCCGGCGCGCGTGCGCGGGGAGGCGCGCGGCGCGCGCGAGCACGAGCGCGTACGTGGCCACCCGCCGCACGTGGGCCCCCGTCTGCCGATCGTTGGCGTCGATGGCGTTCAGGAGCACCTCGAGCGCGGCCGCGGCCATGCGCTCGAGCCGCCGCTGCTGGCGCGCCCGGCGCTGCCGCGCCGCCGCGAGCCCGGCGAGCACGCCGATCACGAAGAACCGGGAGCGTGACATGACGTGACATCCTCAACGGCCGCGAGACGGCCAACGCGATGCACGTGCTGGGCCGCGAAGCTCCGCGCCCGTGACCGCACGGCGTAACCCGAATCGCCGCTACCCGTCCTATCTC
>JADGGM010000005.1 GCA_019689955.1 Gemmatimonadaceae bacterium | reverse complement strand
CGTGGGCTCGTAGTTGTGTATAAGAGACTGGGATCGACGTTCACCGTCTGGCTCCCCGTCGATCCCGCCAGCGTGCCCGAGCCCACGACCGTCGCCCCGATCCCCGTCGCAACGATCGGCGTGCCGCCGCTCACCTGAGCGATCAGGGATCGCGCTCTGGTGGCGAGTCGCTCACGTCGGATGTGACGACGGTCAGGAGTTTCGCTCGTCTCGGTGGAGGAGGGAGCGACGCACCCGCGCGAAGAACCCGTCGTTCCGCGCCGGCGGCCGGTCGACGGCGCGCTGGAGCTCGCGGGCAAAGGTGAGCACGTCGGGGTACCGGTCCGCGGGGGTGCGCGCGAGCCCGCGCATCACGACGGCCTCGACCTCCGGATCCACCGACAGCCCCCGGCGGGCGCTGCTCAGCGGGATCGGAGGCTGCGAGAGGAGCTGCGTGAACATCTCACGCTGCGACTTGGCCAGGTACGGGAGGCACCCCGAGAGGAGATAGTACGCTATCGTCGCAAGGCTGTACTGGTCAGCCGCCGGCGTCACGAGCTGACCCGACAACGCCTCCGGGGCGACGTACATGAGCGTTCCGACGAAGAACCCGGCGCGCGTGAGTCGCTCCTCGGGAGACAAGTCCGCCTGCGCAGCGATCCCGAAATCGAGGAGTTTCACCTGCTTCGTCGCCGGATCGTACATCACGTTCTCGGGCTTGAGATCGCGATGGATGATCCCGGCAGCGTGCGCCGCGTGGACGGCCTCCGCGATCTGTCCGACGATGTTGGCGACTTCGGCGGGTGGGAGTGGGGCGTTGCGCTTCGCGTACTTCTCCAGCAGCTCTCCCGACGCCCACTCGGTGGCGAGGAAGTGGAGCCCCGGACGTGCCTCGCCAATCTCGATCGTCCGCACCACATTGGGGTGCGCGACACGGGTGCCGTACGAGGCTTCCCGCAGAAAGCGGGTCAACGCTGTTCGGTCGCCGCGCAGCTTTTCGCGCAACACCTTCACCGCCACGGTCCCGTGCTTGGGATGCTCGGCGCGGTACACCACTGCCGTTCCCCCTTCACCGACCATATCGTGAAGCGTGTACCCGGCGAGCGTGGTCCCGGAGAGATCTTCGCGGCTCACGCGGCGAAGCTAACGCGCGCCCCCGGTGGGAGCAAGCGCCGTCGGATGGGCCGCTTTGGGGGGTGGCGTGGGGGTCCTTCTTCCAGCTCGGAGCTGCAGCGTTGATGTCGGTACGACTCCGTGACGTTCGTCCGGGTTATGCGGGTGCGGCGGTTGCTCTCATGGTCATGCTGGCGTGCGCGCCCCGGGTTCAGCCGGGCGGAGCGCGGGCCCAGCCCAGGGCTCCCCGCGGCACGGACCAGACGGCGGCGGTGCTCGATCCCTCGAATGCCTATCGCCGAGCGGGGCTGGTCGTGCACGGACCACCCCTCCCCTTCGTCGGCACCGTACGCTACCTGGGAGGACGCGTGCCGGACAGCACCATGGTGCTCGTCGCCCTCTCGCTGGCGAATCGCTCGCTGACCTTCGTGACCGAAGGGGTGATGCAGCGGGCGGAGTACGCGGTGGTCCTCGATTTTCAGCGTGACGGCGCGAGCGTCCAGCGCGTGGAGACCCGCGAAACGGTTCGGGTCAGCTCGTTCAAGGAGACGACGCGGGCCGAGGAGAGCATCATCTTTCAGCGCCTCACGACCGTCCCCCCAGGAGCGTACACCCTCGCCATCACCGTCCGTGATGAAGGGGGAACCAACACCGCGGTCGAGCAAGTGCCCGTCACGGTCCCGCGGCTCATGCCGCGGACGCTCTCGTCGCCGATCGTGGTCTACCGCGCCTCACCGCGCACGAGCGTGGACGCGGCGCCGAACCTGATCGCCAATCCACGCTCGACCGTCGTCTTCGGCCGAGACTCGCTCGTGCCCGTCTACATCGAAGGGTACGGGCTCGCGGCCGACACGCACGTCGTCGTCGGCGTGCTCGATGACGAGCGTCGTGTCGTGATGCAGGACACCGTGACGTTCGCGGGTCAGGGATCGCTGTCGTCGAAGGTGCTGAGCTTTCGCATCCCGCAACTCGGCGTGGGATCGCTCACGCTCACGGCGAGCCTCATCGGAGGGGGGGAGCCGGTGAGCGCTCCGGTCTTCGTGAGCTTCGGCGAGGAGCTGGGGATCATCGGCTTCGATGAGCTGCTGAGCTATCTCCGCTACTACGCCATCGCGGAGCGCCTCGCTCCGCTGCGCGACTCGGTGCCCGAGCGGCGCGCGGCAGCGTGGGCCGCGTTCTGGAAGAGCACGGACCCCATCCCGGCGACGCCGGAGCACGAGGGGCTGCGCGACTACTTCGCGCGAGTGCAGACGGCGAACCTCCGCTTTCGGGAAGAGGGGGGCGAGGGGTGGCTGACGGATCGCGGGGAGGTCTACATCACCCTCGGCGAGCCCGACCAGCTCATGGAACAAGGGGGCCCCGGCGTCGGAGCCCGCGGGCGCGTGGAGGTGTGGGAGTACGCGAAGTATCACGTTCAGCTGGTCTTCGTGGACCAGACCGGGTTCGGTCGATGGCGGCTGACGCCGGCGAGCGAAGCCGACTTCCGGCAGATCGAACAGCGAGAGCTCGTCCACTGAACGGCTACCATCACCAGCGCCGTAAACACATGACTTCGGACCAGCCATCGGAGATCTCCACCGCGGGCGCGGGGTCGGCTGCTGCTCGCCCTCTCTCCCTTCGGCGCGAGGTCGCTCGGAAGGCGGTGCACCTCGCCACCGCTGCGGTCCCCATCGCGTATGCCGCCGGGCTCCCACGCCGCCCCCTCGTGATCGTGCTGGGTGTGGCGGTGGCGGTCGCGCTGATCGTGGAGTCGGTGCGGGCGCGGCACGCGGTCACACGCGCGCACTTCGAGCGCCTCTTCGGACCACTCCTCCGTGACCATGAGTGGAACGGACTCTCGGGGGCGACGTGGCTCGCGCTCGCGCTCTTAGGCCTCGCCGTCGCCGCACCGCGCGATGTCGCCATCGCCGGGATGTGGGCCGCCTGCGTCGGCGATGCCGCCGCGGCGCTCGTCGGACGACTCGCCGCGCGGCGTGCCGGAGATGGCGGACGAAAAACGCTCCCCGGTAGCGTTGCCTGCTTCGCGGTCACATTGGCCGGTGCCATCGCCCTCGCGCATCTATCGGTGGGAGAGGGCCTTATCGGCGCGGCAAGTGCGACCGCGGCCGAATGGCCGGCCAATCCGGGGGATGACAATATCCGGATCGCCGTTGCGGTTTTTCTCGGTATCTCCTTACGGCGCATGCTCTTCTCTTGACAAAAACGCACGTTGCACCTATATAGGCGCCCGCAAGCCGCCGAAGGCTTGCCCCGCACAACGAAGTGCAGGATCCGTTTCACCCCGTAGGAGGCAGCGCGAATGGCCAGAGGGAAAGTGAAGTGGTTCAATGATGCCAAGGGCTACGGCTTCATTGAGCAGGAGGGAGGGGAAGACGTCTTCGTGCATTTTTCCGCAATCGCGATGGACGGCTTCAAGACCCTCTCTGAAGGGCAGGAGGTAGAGTTCGAGATTCGTACTGGCGAGAAAGGGCTCCACGCCGCCAACGTCCAGCGTCTCAGCTGACTCACTCCAGAACTATAGGCCATTCGATCTTGCCTCCGCCTGCCCGCGCGATCACGGCAGGCGTTAGCGCATCGTGACCTAGTTCGCCCGGCACGCCTCGCCCCTCGCTGGCGAGGCGTGCTTTTCTCTTCCCCGGGCGGCGGTGCTCGGCCGTATGCCCTGGTATTCGTGTCGCGGGCGGGCGAGCTTTCAGGCATGGAGCTCCCTTCTTCTCCACGCCTCTTCCTCATCGATGGGTACGCCCTCATCTACCGGGCGTTCTACGCGCTCATCGCGCGCCCGCTCACGACCAGCCGCGGGGAGAACACCTCCGCGGCATGGGGGATCGTGAACTTTCTCCAGCGGCTGCTGGAGACGCACAAGCCGGAGTACCTGGGCTGGGTCCACGATTCCGGGCTCTCCTTTCGCCACGAGCGCTACCCGGCCTACAAGGCCACGCGCGAGAAGCTCAACGAGCAGCTGCAAGCCGACTTCGATCGTGGGATGGAGCGCATCAGCGAGCTGCTCGGCGCCTACAACGTCCCGGTGATCGCCCTCGAGGGGTACGAGGCGGATGACGTGATCGGCACGCTGGCGCGCCAGGCGCGGATGGCGGGCGTGAACGTCGTCGTGGTGTCCGGGGACAAGGACTTCCAGCAGCTCGTCCGCCCCGGTGTCTGGCTGTTGAACCCGGGACGCGGGGGCCCGGCGAGCGTGGAGGAGCAGTGGGTGGGGGTGGAGAACGCGAGCGAGCGGCTCGGCGTCCCCCCCGAGCACGTGACCGACTATCTCGCCCTCGTCGGCGATTCGTCCGACAACGTCCCGGGGGTGCGCGGGATCGGGGACAAGACCGCGTGCGAGCTGGTGGCCACCTACGGCTCGCTGGAGAACATCCTGGCGCACGCGGAGGAGATCCCCAAGAAGCGCCCGCGCGAAGCGCTCCTCGCCCATGCCGCCGACGCGCGGCTCTCCAAAGAATTAGTAACAATTCGCGACGATTTGCCCCTGGCGCTTGCGCTCGAGGAGCTCGCCGTGCGCGAGCCGAACCACGCGCGGCTCAAGGAGCTCTTCGTCGAGCTCGAGTTCCACTCTCTCGCCAAGGAACACGCGCCGGCGGAGCCGGTCGCGCAGCGCGCCCGGCGGTACGTCACGGTCGACACGATCGAGGCGATGGAGCAAGTCGTGGCGCGGGCACGGAGCGTTCCCTACATCGCGGTCGACACCGAGACGATCATCGATCCCGGGAGCCCGCACGCCGTCGATCCGCTCCGGTCGACGCTCGTCTCCATCTCGATCGCTCTCGCGCCCGGAGAGGCCTACTACTTCCCCCTCCGCCACCGCGAGCGGCGCGCGGCGCAGGGGGAGCTCCTGGTCGATGCGTCGGGCGATCGCGCGCCGACCGACGCGCCCGAGGATCGCGGGCTCGTCCAGGGTGGGGACGAGGCGGTCGCCGTCGCACCACCGAAGAAGGCGGCGAAGCGCACCACGGCTGCCAACACCGAGGGGCAAGGGATCGCCGCGCGCATGCTCGCCAACGGGACCTACCAGGTTCGCAACCTCCCCCCGCTCGACGCACCCGAGATGGCGCCGCTGCGCGCGCTCCTCGAGGACCCCACCGTCCGCAAGACGGGGCAGAACGCGAAGTACGACCTGCTCGCGCTGCGTCGCGCCGGCGTCGTGATGCGCGGGCTCGACTTCGACACGATGATCGCGAGCTACGTCCTCGATCCCGGGCGGCGCTCGCACGGCCTCGACGTCCTCGCGCTCGAGTTCCTCGACTACAAGATGACCTCCTTCGAGGAGCTGTGCGGGAAAGGGAAGAACGCGGTCCCGTTCGACGAGTGCCCGATCGACGCCGCGCGCGACTACTCGTGCGAGGACGCGGACATCACGCTGCAGCTCCGGGCGCGGTTCGAGCCGCAGCTCGAGACGTATGCGCTCACGAAGCTGTTCCGCGAGATCGAGATGCCGCTCATCGACGTGCTGGCGGACATGGAATGGACCGGCGTCTCAATCGACACGGCGTGGTTCGCCTCGCTCAAGGAGCGCTTCCGGCGCGAGCGCGAGGCCGTGGAGCGCGAGATCTTCCGCGAGGCGGGGACGGAGTTCAACATCAACTCCAACCCGCAGCTCCGGCACATCCTGTTCGAGAAGCTGCAGCTCCCGGTCCTGAAGAAGACCGCGACCGGCCCGTCGACCGATGCCAGCGTCCTCCAGGAGCTGGCCGATGCCGGCCACGCGCTCCCGTCGCTGCTCATGGAGTATCGGGAGCTGGCGAAGCTCGAGAGCACGTACCTCGACGCCCTCCCCGCGCTCGTCCACCCGGAGACGAAGCGGATTCACACCTCCTTCAACCAGACCGTCGCGAGCACGGGGCGCCTCTCATCGAGCGATCCGAACCTGCAGAACATTCCCGTGCGCCGAGAGCTCGGGCGAGACATCCGGCGCGGCTTCGTCCCGCGCCCCGGGTGGCGCTTCGTCGCGGCCGACTACTCGCAGATCGAGCTGCGCCTCCTCGCCCACCTGTCCCAGGACCCCGCCTTCGTGAGCGCGTTCCAGGCCGGGGGGGACATCCACCGGCAGACGGCGTCGATCATCTTCGGGGTCCCGGTCGAGATGGTCACCTCGGAGATGCGCGCGCGGGCGAAGACGATCAACTTCGCCACGATCTACGGGCAGGGCCCCCACGCGCTCTCCCGGCAGCTCCGGATCGAGCACGCAGAGGCTCGGCGCTTCATCGATGAATACTTCGAACGCTTCCGGGGGATTCGGGCCTACCTCGACTCGATGGTCGAGTTCGCCCGCGAGCACGGCTACGTCCAGACCATCTTCGGCCGCCGACGCTACATCCCGGAGCTCCGGGACCGGAACTTCAACATCCGCCAGTTCGGCGAGCGGACCGCGACCAACTCCCCCATCCAAGGCTCCGCGGCCGACCTCATCAAGATCGCGATGATCCGGATCCACGCCGCGCTCAAAGAACGCTCCGCCGCCGCCCGCATGATCCTCCAGGTGCACGACGAGCTCGTCTTCGAGGCCCCGCCAGACGAGGTCGATGACCTCATCGCCCTCGTACGCCACGAGATGGAGCACGCGGCCCAACTCTCGGTGCCGCTGGTGGTCGACGTTGGCGTGGGGGAGAACTGGCTGGAGACGAAACGGTGAGCCGTCTGACTACATACGTTCCTGCCGTCTTTCGCGACCTCCCGCCATTGCAGAGTGCGATGATCATCGCAAATCAAGCGGGCAAATCGACTGTTCAGGGAATGTTAGATGTCGTAACTCGTTGCAGGATATCTGGTTACAGCACATGACAGGCGCGGCACTGGCATTGCCAACGGGGCACAGGGAGCAGAAGGCTCGGCTCGTCACTCCTTGCGTTCGGGGACTTATCCTATGCGCCGCCCGCCAGCCAAAGGCTTCACGTTGATCGAGCTGCTGATCGTCGTCGTCATCATCGGCATCCTGGCGACGATCGCGATCCCCAAGTTCGCCAACTCCAAGGGGAAGGCGTACCTGGCGACCATGAAGTCCGACCTCCGCAACCTGGCGACCGCGGAAGAGTCGTATTATTACGACTACAGCGTGTACACCTCGAGCTTGTCCAACCTGGGCTTCTCGCCGTCGCAGGGAGTGACGATCAGCATCCCGGAAGCGACCGCCGGCGGCTGGTCCGCCTCGGTGACGAACCCGCAAGCGCCGGTCGCTTCGTGTGCGATCTACGTCGGCAATGCCGCGCCGCTGGCGCCGGCGACGGTCGAATCGAAGATCACGTGCAACTGACGGCCACACCGGTGCCACGGTGAGTACCTCTCTCAGCGAGGAGTAGTCAGTCGACTTGTACCGGGAGTTCGAGAAGCGGCGGGATGGGATGATCTACGCGATGGATGGGGGCCTCTGGCTCCACCGTCACGTGTGGAAGGGGCGACGGATGGCGCACCTCGTCTCGACCGACAGGGAACAGCTCCTGGCCTATGGCCGAGCCGTCGGTCTGCCGGAGGAGCGGCTGCAATACAAGCCACTCAAGGATCCTCGCACGGGAATACGACGCGAGGCGTGGCACTGGGATCTCGTCGGGGAGTTCCTCCCGCCGCGATGATCGCTCGGCGTGTTGACGCGAGCCACGGGCGAGGGAAGATTTGCCCGATGCGCGCGCCGCGAGCTCTGGCACTCACCTTCATCATACTCCTCGGCGTGCTCGCCGCCTGCGAGCGCTCGCGCACGACCGTCCCGCGCGACACCGCTCTGGCCGTGCTTCCGGAGTCGGCGCAGGCGCCGAACGTACCTCCCGCACCCCCAGCGTGGACGCCCGAGGCCGGCCCCGTCATGCTCGTCCGGTCGGGGAACGCGCTCGACGCCGCGTACGTCGTGTTCCCCGAGTACAACGACAGCACACTCCCCGACACCGTTCGCTTCGACACACGCTCGGTTCGCGGGCTACCGGTCGAGCTCATCGGCCACGACGGCGCCGCCGGCACCGCTCGTGTCGCGAGCGCGTCGAGCAGCACGTGGATCGCGGACAGTTGTGTCGAGTGGCCGACGGCGCGGCTCGAGCTTGCGGGCGATTCCGCGCAGCTCGCGGACTGGACCGTCGCCTTCGAGCACGCGAGCATCCGCCCCATTCGGCTCGACTCGCTCCAGACGCTTCCGTCCCCTGACTCTGCTCGCCTTGCGGCCGACATCACTCGGCTCGCATCCGCGCTCCCGGACGATACGTCGCGAACGTTCCGCGGGATTCCCTTCGTGGTGCGCGCTGCGTACCGGTTCGCGGCCGCTCCGCGGGTGCAGGCGATCGCGGCCGACGTGGTGCGGAAGCTCAACCAGGAAGCGACGCCGCTCGAGCAACACACGCTGATCGTCGCGGAGCGGGACGCGGCGAACCCGCAGGCGCCGTATCACGCGGTGTATCACGAGCGCACCGCCGGCTCCGAGGAATCGATCGAGACGAGCGACGTGCTCGCCGGCATTCAGTACCCGACTCCGGGACACATGGCGCTCGTGCTCGTCCGGGAGGGGATCGACGCGACGGCGTACGCGCTGTTGGAGCGGGGCGCGAGCGGTCGCTGGCGGGTACGGTGGACCAGTGTCCACACGGGGTGCTAGCCGGCGCGGGGTCGGAGGCGCACGACGAGGACCTCAGGGGGGCAGTGCACGCGGAGCGGGATGATCGCTCCCACGCCGCTCGTCACGTAGAGCGGCGCGCGCGGGTTCGGCACCCAGCCGCGGGCTGTGTGACGGCCGCACAGTTTGCACCGCCGGGACAGCGCGCCGACGAACGGAAGAACTACCTGCCCTCCGTGCGTGTGTCCGGAGAGCACGAGGTCCACACGCGCGTCGGTCGCGAGCGAGAGCACGCCATCGGGGTTGTGGGAGAGTACGATCCGCGGTACGTGCGGCTCGAGGTGCGCGCACCCGGCGTGGGGGTCGATTTTCCCCGATGCCGCATCGTCCACGCCGCTGATCGCCAGACGGGCTCCCGCTCGCTCGATGCACACCGCTTCGTTGACCAGCACGCGGCTCCCCGTTTCTCGGAGCCACGCGGCGACGGCGGAGGCGTCGTAGTCGTAGTCGTGGTTCCCGATGACCGCGACGACGCCGTCCGGCGCGTGCAGTGACCGGAGGAGCGGTCCCATGACGGGCATGGCGCGTTCGTACGCGCGCCTCGAGGCTCGCGGCAGTCGGTGGTGTGAGAGGCCGTAGTCGCCGAGGAGCGCGATCAGGTCCGGCGCGGCGGCGTGAGCGAGCGTGATGGCGCGCTTGAGGTGCGTGCGCGAGCCCCAGACCGCACCATGATGGATGTCGCTCAGCACGGCGATCGTGTATCCATCGAACGCCGCCGGCAGCCCAGGGATCGGGGCGTCGATAGTCGTGAGCCGCAGGCGCCGCGGTGCGACGACGACGGCGTACGCGATCGCCGTGATCGCCGCGGCGGCCAGCAGCGCGAGCACCGCCACCTCCATCAGTTGCGGCCGAGCGCTGCCGGGGCGGTGACGCGCCCCGCCACGCCGACGAGGACGAGGAGGGTGAGCACGTACGGGAGGGCGAGAAAGAGCTGGTACGGGAGCGCCCAGCTCATCGCCTGAAAGAAGAACTGCAGCGCGCTCGCGGCGCCGAAGAGCAGCGCGGCGGCGAGCACGCCGAGGGGGTGCCATCGGCCCAGCACGACGATGGCGATGGCGATGAATCCTCGCCCCGCGGACATCCCTTCGGCGAAGGTGCCGGCCTGAGAGAGGACGAGCGTCCCCCCGCCGATCCCCCCGAGCGCGCCGCCGAGGAGGATCGCCATCCAGCGTGTGCGTCGCGCTGAGATCCCCGCCACGCTCGCAGCCTCCGGGCGTTCGCCGGTGGCGCGGAGCGCGAGCCCACTGTGCGTGTGGTAGAGCCACCACCAGAGTAGCGGGGCGAGCACGTAGACGGCGTAGGTCGGAGCGGGTTGGTCGAAGAGCACCGGCCCGAGGAGCGGGATCGCGGCGAGCCCTGGTACGGCGGTCGTCCCCGTGGTCGGGATGGAGAGTGCGGCACCCGTCGCTCCATACAGTCCACGATAGAACGCTCCCGTCAGCCCGAGAGCGAGCAGGTTGATCGCCGTGCCGGTGATGATCTGGTCCGCGCGGAGCACGACGACGAAGAAGGCGAAGAGCGCCGCGACCGCGACCCCGGCGATGGCCGCACCGGCGAAACCGGCGGTCAGGCTCCCACCCCAGGCGGCCACGAGCCCGCCGAACGCACCCGCGAGGACGATCCCCTCGAGCCCGATGTTGATGACCCCTGCCCGTTCCGCGACCGTCTCGCCGAGTGCGGCGAGGGCGAGCGGGGTAGCGGTGCGGACCGACGCCTCGAGGAAGCTCTGGGCTGCCGAGATCACGTCCCCTCCTCCGCGCGCGGCGCGCCCCCGGCGATCCGTGTGAGGAGCGCCGAGGCGCTGCGCCATCTCGCCGCGGCCAGGACGAGGAGCACGAGGAGCGCTTCGACCACTGAGACCACGACCGCGGGCACTGCGGCGTCGCGCTGCATGGCCAGGGCCCCGGCCTCGAGCCCGCCGAAGAGCAGCCCCGCGAGCACGACGCCGAGCGGATCGAGCCCGGCGAGGAGCGCGACGGCGATCGCGGTGTAGCCGTAGCCTGGGGAGATGTTCTCGTAGAGCGCGAACGTCACGCCGGTGAGCTCCACGGCGCCGGCGAGCCCGGCGAGCGCCCCGCTCAGGAGAAAGGCGTGCTGCGTCGTGCGGGCGGTGTCGATCTGGCCGGCGACGCGGGCGGCGTCGGCGTTCTGCCCCGCCGCACGGATGCGAAATCCCATGGCCGTGGCGCGGAGCATCCACCAGAGCGCTGGGGCCGTGAGCACCGCGAGGACGAACCCCCAGTGGAGGCGCATCCCTGGGGCGATCGCCGGGAGCCGCGCGAGGTCGGGGAGCGGAGCGCTCTGCGGATAGACGTGCGTCGGCTCCTGCAGGGGGCCGCGGACGAGGTATCCGACACCGTAGAGCGCGATGAAGTTGAGCATGATCGTGCTGATCACCTCGAGCACGCCGAACCGCGTCCGGAGCCACGCCGCGATCCCTGCCCACAGCGCGCCCGCGGCCGCGCCGAGGAGGAGCGCCGTGGGGAGCGTTGCGACACCGAGCCCCGGCTCCCACCAGAGCCCTACGACCGCTGCAACCGCCGCTCCCGCGAGGAGCTGCCCTTCCGCCCCGATATTCCACACCCCCGCCCGGAAGGCGAGCGCCACGGCCAGCCCGGTGAAGATGAGGGGCGTGGCGCGGACGAGCATGGAGGAGGTGAGGGCGTACGTGCTCCCGACCGAGCCTTCCCAGAGTGCTGCGAGCGCTCGTGTCGCGTCGAGCCCTGCCAGCCGGAGGGCGACCCAGAGCGCCAGGAGCGCGGCGCCGGAGACGCCTACAGTGACGGCGGCGGAAACGAGGACGGAAGTGGCGCGAGGACGGCCGAGGTCAGTCTGCACGGGCCCGGTGCGGCAACACCCGGTATTCCACGGTGCCACGATCGCAGACGGTCCGAACCTCGGAGTATGGAATGGCGAAGAAGGTGTAAGCGCGTACGCGCGCGGTGAGCCCGCCGCACGCGGCGGCGCGCTGGTCGGCCAGCCGTTCGACGCTCATGACCCGAATCCCGCGCACGCTGATCCGCTCGATCGGCCCCGTCCAGAGTGCGCGCGCCACTTCCCGAGCTTGCATGGCGTATGGTTGCAGCTCCGAGGGCACGCCGGCAAGGCCATCGTCCACCAGCAGCGCCGCCATCGTCCCCCCGACGCCGAGGAGGAGCACCTTCCACGAGACGCTGAGCGCGAGCATGACGAGGAGCACTCGCCGGCTGCGCCAGGGGCGCCCCGGGGTCGGGCCCGGCGATCCGGAGCGGCGGAAGGGGAGGAGGGCGGTCATCAGCCTATGGTCAGGACGTCCCGGGGGCCAGGGTGCAACGTACGTGTAAAGTAAGCCTCAACCCGCGCCACCGGCCAATCGGGTAGCGACGGCGCTCTGGCGAAGCTGCCACATGGCGAGGATTCCGAGCGCCGGCCCGATCGCCAGTGGAGTGAACGCCATGCTCCACCCCCAGCGTTCCACCCACAGCGGTACGGCGCGAATGCTCGCGACGGTGAGCAGGAATCCGAGGCATGTCTGGACCGTGAGCGCGGTTCCAACGTACTCGCGTGGCGCGAGCTCGGTGATGCAGGTGGAGAACTGCGCCGAGTCGGCCACGATGCTCATACCCCAGACGAGGGTCACGGCTCCGAGCACGAGCAGGGAGTGGTCCAGCAGGGGGCCGATGATCAGCGCGCAGCTCCCGCTCACCGCCATGGCCACAATGGTCGTGAGCGTGCGCCCATACCGGTCGGCGAGGATTCCGGCGAGGACGCACCCCACCGCGCCAACGGCCACGGTGGCAAACGCCATAATCCCGGCGAGCTCCGTGGGCAGTGCGCGGCGGGTGGCCACGGCGCCCCAAAAGGCCGCGATCCAGCTCCACATTGCATAGAGCTCCCACATGTGCCCGAGGTATCCCGCCGTCGCGAGCACGACCCCGCGGTCCTGCACCACGCTTCGGAGCGCGGCGAGGCTCACCGGAGCGGAGGGGGCCTGGTACGGCCCCTCGCGGACGGCGCCGAAGAGGAGCGCTCCCGCCGCGAGCGCCGACCCCGCGGCCGCGAGCATGGTGAGGCGCCACGTTCCTATGGGGATGATCGCGCGCACGAGGTGCGGCGACGCGGAGCCGATCGTGAGGGCCCCGACGAGCACGCCGATCGCCATCCCGCGCCGTTCCTTCCACCATCCGGCGACGAGCTTCATCCCGGGGGGGTAGACCCCTGCCAGCGCGGCGCCGGTGAGCGCACGGAGCGCGATCGCGCTCCACGCCGAGCGGGCAACGAGCGCGATGAGCGCCGTGGTCAGGGCGGCGAGCAGCGCGCTCCACCCGGCGAGTCGCTGCGCACTCCACCGATCGCTGAGCATGAAGATGGAGCTCACGAGCGTCCCGCCCACGAACCCGAGCTGCACGGCCATGGTCAGCCACGGCGCGACGGACGGGGCGAGGTGCCACTCTTTCTCCATCGCCGGCCCCACGACGGTCGCGCTGAACCACGGCGCCATGCCGAGGACCAGGCAGATGGCCAGGATCGTGAGCTGCGCGCGCGCCTCGCGCTTGGGCGATGCGCTCACGACGCCCCCAGCATGGCGCGCCCAATGGCGTCGCGGTTCAGCGCGACCTCGCGCGTCGAGCCCTGGTACATCACGATCATGCGGTCGGCGAGGGAGAGGACTTCGTCGAGATCGCTCGAGTATAGCACGACCGCCGCGCCGGCATCGCGGGCGGCCACGAGCTGGCGATGGATGGCGGCGGTGGCCGCGATGTCGAGCCCGCGCGTGGGGTTCTCGACGATCACGGCCGTCGGGAGATCCCCCAGCTCCCGGGCGAGCACGAGCTTCTGCTGGTTCCCGCCGGAGAGCGCCGCAGCCTGCTCGTTCGGGCTTGCGCCCCGCACGTCGAACTGCGCCATGACCTGGTGGGTGCGCTCGACGACGGCGGGCCACCGGATTCGCCCTCGGGCTCGCCCGGCCCCGCGGAGGGCGAGGTTCTCGTAGAGTGTGAAGTCGAGGACGAGGGCATCCCGGTGCCGGTCTTCCGGGACGAATCCGATCCGCTCGGGGATGCGCAGCTTCCCTCGGCTCGGCTTGAGCCGCCCCGCGAGCATGCGGAGGAGCTCGTGCTGTCCGGCCCCCTCCACCCCGGCGACGCCGAGGATCTCCCCGCCGCGGGCCGTCACGCTCGCGTCGCGAACGCGAAGCGCTCCCCGCGCGTCGGCCGCGGCGAGGTGCACCGCCTCGATGACCACATCGCGCGGCACTGACGGCGTCCGGCGCGGCGGCTCGTATACCGCGTCTCCGATCATCGCGCGGGCCAGCTCGTCCGCCCCGACGGTGGCGGTCGACCCGGTGAAGATCGTGCGCCCCCGGCGGAGCACCGTCACGTCATCCGCCGCCGCGAGCGCCTCGCGCAGCTTGTGCGTGATGATCACCACCGACCCTCCGCGCTCCGCGAAGCCGCGGAGCGCGGCGCGCCGCTCGTGGCCTTCGGGCGGGGCGAGCACGGCCGTCGGCTCGTCGAGGATCAACGTTCGGGCGCCGCGGGCGAGCGCTTTCACGATCTCGAGGCGCTGCTGCGCCCCGACCGGGAGGTCGCCGGCCCGTGCGTCGGGGTCCACCGCGAGCCCCACTCGGCGCGCCACGTCCTCGACGTGCGCTCGCGCCTCACTGCGACCGTACCGTCCGTGCCCGCCGAGCGCCACGTTCTCCGCCACCGTCATGGCCGGGACGAAGGTGAAGTGCTGGTGGACCATCCCGACCCCGCGCGCCAGCGCCGCCGCGGGCGAGGTGAGCGACACCGGCTCGCCGGCGATGCGGATCACCCCGGCGTCGGGGCGGAGCATCCCGAAGGCGATTCGCATGAGCGTCGTCTTTCCCGCCCCGTTCTCCCCGAGCAGCGCGTGCACCGTCCCCGCCCGCACCGAGAGCGAGGCATCCACCAGCGCTTCGACCGAGCCGAACCGCCGTGCGATGTGCTCGAGCGAGAGGGCCGGAGGTTCGCTCACAGCCCCGTGGGGACGTGGATGAAGGTCCACGGGATGTCGTACGCCCGAGAGACGTAGTCCGCGAGCGCGCGAACCCCCAGCGTCTCGGTGGCGTAGTGTCCCGCGTAGATCACCGTGATCCCCAGCTCCTCCGCGTCGATCGCGGTCCAGTGCGGCCCTTCCCCGACGATCAGCGTGTCGACCCCACGTGCCGCCGCCTCGCGCAACGTGTCGTGCGACGCCCCTGCGCCGGTGCAGATCGCCCACCGCCGCGTGATCCGCCCAGGCTCGGCGAACGAGTGGTTCACCATCCCCCCGTACTGACGGGAGAAAGCGCTCGCGCGTTCGATGAGATGCTCGGTCGGCACCTCCGCCTCCCCCATCACCCCGATCTCGATCGACTCGTGGCGCGCGAACCCCTCGGTCGGGGACAGGTCCAGCTCCCGGGCGAGGAGGACGTTGTTCCCCAGCGACGGATGCGCATCGAGCGGGAGGTGTGAGGCGTAGAGCCCCACCCCCGCTTCGAGGAGCATCCGCACGCGGCGCAGGTGCGGCCCGCGGAGCGGCTGGAGTCCCCCCCAGAACAGCCCGTGGTGCACGATGAGCAGCTTCGCCCCCGCGTCGATCGCCTCCTGGATCGTGCGTTCGCGGGCATCCACCGCGGCCGCGACCTTCGTGATCTGCGCCGCGGTGTCCACCTGGATGCCGTTCAGCGCGTTCCGGTAGTCGGGGATCTCGTCGGTGCGGAGCAGCGCGTCGAGCTGCTCCGCGATGGCCCCCAGCGTGGGCGCGGTGGGTGGCGTGGGCGGGGTCGGCATCGTCAGCGTGCGGCGGTCGTGTCCACGAACTCGATCCGCGGCGGGCGGATCTTCCCTTCCTCGATCGCGTGCTGCGTCGTGTCCAGCCGAGCCTGGAGCGTCGGCGTGATGAGCCGGCGGAGCTCCGGGTTGAGGACGAGCTTCACGACGTCCGTCTGGCTCCCCAGGTACAGCACGTGCGACGTGAATTGCCCGGCCTTGACCTCCCGCGCGACCGTGAGGAAAGCGTGCGGGAGGTCGATCACCACGCTCCCGATCGTGATGTCGGGAGCGATCCCGTTCTGGTTGGAGTTGGAGCCGAAGATGTAGACCCCCTTCCGCTCCTTGGCTGCCTGGAAGATCCCGAGCCCCGCCGCGTCGGCGTTCTGGAAGATGATGTCCGCGCCGCGCTGAATCTGGGCGAGCGCCTGCTCCTTCCCGGCGCTCGCGTCGTTCCAGCCCCCGATGTACGACGTGAGCACCTTCACGTTCGGGTCCACCGCGTGCACGCCCGCCTCGAAGGCGAGGAAGCTGCTCTTCACCGGGGGGAGCTCCGTCCCCCCGATCACCCCGACGACGCGCGTCTTGCTGAGCGTGCCGGCGATGATCCCCGCGAGATAGGATGGCTCCTCGAAGCCGAACACCATGGGCGCGACGTTCTTCCCGACGCGGTTCCCCGAGGTGGTGATGTAGATGGTCTTCGGGTACTCCGGCCCCACGCGGGACGCCGCGTCCTGGAACTCGAAACCGTGCCCGAAGACGAGGTCGTATCCCTGCGCGCCGTACTGGCGGAAGTTCTCCTCGAAGTCGGCGGGGGTTTTCACCTGGATGTAGCTCGTGTGCGCGCCGAGGCTGTCTCGGATGCGCATGAGCCCCTCGTACGCGCCGGCGTTCCACGCATGGTCCGAGATGGGGCCCGGGGTGAGGAGCGCGACCTTGAAGGTGGTGGAGTCAGCGGCAGCGTGTTTGGCCGGGCTCGTTCCTCCTCCACATGCTGTCAACAATGCGATGTGGAAAAGTGTGGATAACCAGAGCCGCGCGCGACGTGGAGGCTGCATAACGTATTCGGAGAGTTGTTCTTGTCGGGGTGTTGAAAAGTGGAAGGGGCGGCTCCTGGTGGAAGACCGGGAGCCGCCCCCAAACTTACAACGTGGCGCAGTGATCCGCTCAGGACACGGCGCCTTCTTGCGGCCGGCCGGTCCGCGACGGCTCGTCGTCCGAGAGCTCCTTGGCGTCGGTGATGCGGACCGTGCCGTTGATCTTCCCGCCTTCGATGACGGCGATCGCGCGGGTGTTGATGTCGCCCGTGATGGTCGACGTGCTCTGCACCTCGAGCCGTTCGGTGGCGCTGATCGTCCCCTCGACCTTCCCGCCGATGACGGCCTCGCGCGTGGTGATGTCGCCGATGACCTCCCCTTGGCGGCCGATCAGGACCTGGCGAGCGGCGCGGATCGCCCCTTCGACGCGTCCTTCGATTCTGATGACGCCATCGGTCTCGATGTCGCCATCGATGCGGGTGCCGGCGGCGATGATGGAGAGCGAGTTCCCCCCGGCGGGCGATGTGCTCCGCGGTTCGGCCGAGCCTTTCGTGTCCTTACTGTTGAAGATCGCCATGTACGAGCCCTTGTTTCATGAGTGACGCGGGGTTCACATCGACGCCATTGCGACGTACCTCGAAGTGGAGGTGCGGCGGGAGGGGGCCGAGCGCGCCTCCGGAGCTACCGATGACGCCGCCGGCCGCCACCTTGTCGCCTTTGGAGACGCGCACCTCGTCGGCGTTGGCGTAGATGCTCTCGTAGCCATCGCTGTGCGTGATTCTGATCAGACGACCGTGCTGGGGGTCATCTCTCACCTCGACGACTATCCCTGCTCCCGCGGCACGAATGGGAGTCCCGGCTGGCACGGCGATGTCGAGCCCATGCGTGGGCGTGCTGTCAGTGGCGGAGTGATCGATGATCGTTCCCGTGATGGGGAGGGGCCACTGGTTGGGGGG
>JADGGM010000535.1 GCA_019689955.1 Gemmatimonadaceae bacterium | reverse complement strand
CGTGTCTCGTGGGCTCGCTTTTGTTTATAAGCCACCGCGGTGGAGGTGCTCGACCTGAGCGAGGGGGAAGAGGCGGGGATCAAGGGGGCAATGCTCGAGATCACCGGGGAGTACGCGTACGGCTTCCTGCGCGGCGAGGCGGGGGTACATCGGCTCGTCCGCATCTCGCCGTTCGACGCACAGGCGCGGCGGCACACCAGCTTCGCGTCGGTGTTCGTCTACCCGGTGGTGGACGACGAGATCACCATCGAGCTGCGCGACGAGGACATCAAGATGGACGTCTTCCGCGCCTCGGGGGCCGGGGGGCAGCACGTCAACAAGACCAGCTCCGCGGTGCGGCTCACGCACATCCCGACGGGGATCGTGGTGAGCTGCCAGCAGGAGCGCTCGCAGTTCAAGAACAAGGCGACCGCCATGAAGATGCTCAAGAACGCGCTCTACCAGCGTGAGGTGGAGGAGCGGGAGCGGAAGAAGGCGGCGATGGACGCGGCAAAGACGGACGTCTCGTTCGGCAACCAGATTCGAAGCTACGTGTTCCAGCCCTACACCATGGTCAACGATCACCGAACGGAGCTCAAGGTCACCGACGTGCAGAAGGTGATGGACGGCGCGATCGATCCGTTCATCGAGGCGTATCTGCGGAAGTTCGGGGCGAGCGAGGCGGTCGCGTGAGCGCGGACGACCTGAACTTCGTCCTCAAGGCGCGGCGCGAGAAGCTCGAGCAGCTCCTCGGGCGCGGGGTGCAGCCGTTCGCGTATGCGTTCGACCGTACGCACACGGCCGCGGGCGCGCTCGCGGCGCTCGGCGACGCGGCCGAGGGGCCGCGCGTGCGCGTGGCCGGCCGCATCGTCGCCTGGCGCGCGCACGGGAAGACCACCTTCGCGCACCTGGCCGACCAGACGGGGCGCATTCAGCTCTACTTCCGGAAGGACGATCTCGGCGAGGAGCGCTACGGGCTCCTCGACCTCTTCGACATCGGCGACTTCATCGGGGTCGCGGGGCCGCTGTTCCGGACGCGGACCGGCGAGGGGACGGTGCGCGTGGAGGAGGTCGAGCTCCTCTCCAAGTCGCTCCGCCCGCTCCCGTTCGGGAAAGAGGAGGTGGTGGACGGGGTGGTGGTGCGCCACTCGGGGTTCGCCGACCCGGAGCAGCGCTACCGGCAGCGCTACGCGGACCTCGCGGTGCACCCGGAGGTGCGAGCGCAGTTCGTGGCGCGCGCGCGGATGATCTCGGCGATCCGGGCCTTCCTCGACGAGCACGGGTACATCGAGGTGGAGACCCCCGTGCTGCAGCCCCTCTACGGCGGGGCCACGGCGCGCCCGTTCACCACGCACCACCACGCGCTCGACATGCCGCTCTTCCTGCGCATCGCGGACGAGCTGTACCTCAAGCGGCTCATCGTCGGGGGGCTCGAGAAGGTCTACGAGATCGGGCATGATTTCCGCAACGAGGGGATCGACAGGACGCACAACCCCGAGTTCACCATGCTCGAGTTCTACGAGGCCTACGCGGACTACCGCGGGATGATGACGCTCGTGGAATCGCTCCTCGTGCGGGCCGCGGACGCGCTCCGCGGGATCCCGGGGATCGCGGAGCGGGTGCCGGTGCTCAGGCCGCCGTTCGCGCGGCTCGAGTGGGTGCCCTCGCTCAACCAGGCATTGGGGCTCGACGTGATGGCGCTGGGCGAGGCGGAGCTGCGGAACGTCGCCGAGCGCGCCGGGGTTCAAGGAGTGCACGAGCTGAGTCGGCCCAAGGTGTTGGACGAGTTGTTCGAGGCCACGGTCCAGTCGCACCTCGAGGAGCCGACGTTCGTGATGGACTACCCGGTCGAGCTGTCGCCGCTGGCCAAGCCCAAGCGCGGGGACCCGGCGCTCACCGAACGGTTCGAGCTGTTCGCGCGGAGCACGGAGCTGGCGAACGCGTTCAGCGAGTTGAACGACCCGATCGACCAGCGGCGCCGCTTCGAGGCACTGGCGCGGCTCCGCGCCGCGGGGGACCTCGAGGCGAGCGGGGTGGACGAGGACTACCTCCGGGCGATGGAGTACGGGATGCCGCCGACCGGCGGGGTGGGGATCGGGATCGATCGGCTCTTCATGTACCTCACCGGCACGGCCCACATCCGCGACGTGATCCTCTTTCCGGCCATGCGCCCCGAATGACAGACAAGCTGGAGCTCGCCATCGCCTGGCGATACCTGCGGAGCCGCGGCGGCTCGCGCCTCTTCTCCTTCATCAGCGCGATCGCGATGGGCGGGGTGCTGGTGGGGGTGAGCGCGCTCATCGTCATCAACGGGGTGATGACGGGGATGCAGAAGGACCTGAAGGATAAGATCCTGGTCGGGAGCCCCGACCTCCGGATCCTGACCTTCGGGGACGATCTCCGGGTGAACGATTGGCGCTCCGTGCTCGACAAGGTGAGGAAGCAGCCGGGGATCGTGGCCGCGGGCCCCTTTGTGCTCACACAGGGGCTGGCGACGAAGGGGCACGACTACGCCGAGGGGGTGTTCGTGGAGGGGATCCCCCCGCAGGTGCCCGGGGTCCCGGAGGTGACGCAGATCCGCGAGCACGTGGTGCCCGGCCAGGGGGACTTCCGCTTCGCGAGCGCGGACGGGGAAGAGCGGGGGGCCGTGCTCGGGAAGCGGCTGGCGGAGCGGCTGAACGTGGGGCCCGGGGATACGCTGTCGCTCATATCGCCGGCCGGGGCCAAGTTCAACGCCGCCGTCGGGGGGTACGTCCCGCGGATGTACAAGTTCGAGGTGACGGGGATCTTTGAGACCGGGATGTACGAGTACGACAACTCGTACATCTACGTGAGCCTGACCGCCGCGCAGGAGTTTGCGGGGCTGGGGGACGCGGTGACGGGGATCGAGGCGCGGACGCCGGACCGGTGGGCGTCACACGAGGTGGGGGAGCGGATCACGAACGTCCTCGGCTACCCGTACCGCGTGGTGGACTGGCA
>JADGGM010000534.1 GCA_019689955.1 Gemmatimonadaceae bacterium | reverse complement strand
GGCCCCGCGGACCCGGGAGGTGCGGTGAAAGAGCTCTTCGTCCGGAAGTCCGTCGCGGAATGTGAAGCCGATGTGGAGCGGCGCAGTGGGCTCAAGCGCTCGCTCGGAAAGTGGCACCTCACCGCGCTCGGCGTCGGCGCCACGATCGGCGCCGGGATCTTCGCCACCACCGGCACCGCGATCGTCGGCGATGCGCTCCGCCCGGGGGCAGGGCCGGCGATCGTCTTCTCCTTCGTCCTCACCGCGGTGGCGTGCGGATTCGCCGCGCTGTGCTACGCGGAGTTCGCCGCCATGGTGCCGATCGCCGGCTCCGCGTACACGTACGCGTACGCGTCGATCGGCGAGCTGGTGGCGTGGATCATCGGGTGGGACCTCATCATCGAGTACGCCGTCGGGAACATCGGTGTGGCGATCGGGTGGTCAGGGCACTTCCGAGAGCTGATCCGCCACTTCGGGCTCGACCTCCCCGCGTGGCTCGCCACCGACTACCGCTCCGCGCACGACGCCTTCCGCACGCTGACCGCCGCGGGGAGCGCGGGTACCGACCCGGTCACGCAGTACATCGGGTCCGCGTGGACCACGGCGCCGCACGTCTTCGGGTTCCCGCTCATCGTGAACCTCCCCGCGGTGCTCGTCGTCGCCGTGCTCACGGTGGTGCTAGTGATCGGGATCAAGGAGTCCGCGGACTCGAACAACGCGATGGTCCTGCTCAAGATCGGGATCATCCTGTTCTTCCTCGCCGTCGGGGCGTTCCTCATCCAGCCGAAGAACTGGACCGACCCGGCGACGGGCGGGTTCGCGCCGAACGGGTTCGCGGGGATCAGCGCGGCGGCGGCGATCATCTTCTTCAGCTACATCGGGTTCGACGCGGTGTCGACGGCGGCGGAGGAGACCCGGAACCCGGCGAAGGACATGCCATTCGGGATCATCATGAGCCTCCTCATCTGCACGGTGCTCTACGTGGCGCTCTCGATCGTGATGACGGGGATGGCGCCGTGGAAGACGCTCGGCACCGCGGAGCCGATGATCACCGCGCTCCAGTTCGCGCACGGGCCCCCGGCGCTCCTCAACGCCTCGCGCTTCGTGATCGCGCTCGGCGCGGTGATCGCGATGGGGAGCGTGCTCCTCGTCTTCCAGCTCGGCCAGCCGCGGATCTTCTTCTCCATGGCGCGCGACGGGCTCCTCCCGCCGGTGATGGCGAAGGTGCATCCGCGGTTCAAGACGCCGTACGTCGGGACGATCCTCACCGGGATCTTCGTCGCCGGCTTCGCGGCGTTCGCGAACATCGCGGAGGTGGTGGATCTCACGAACATCGGGACGCTGTTCGCGTTCGTGCTCGTGTCGGCCGGGGTGATCTTCCTGCGCCGCATCGAGCCGGAACGCCCACGCCCCTTCCGCGTCCCGGGGGTCCCGTTCACGCCGATCATCTCGATCGCCGCGTGCCTGTATCTCATGTGGCAGCTCCCGGGGATCACCTGGATCCGCTTCGGCGTCTGGCTGGCGATCGGGCTCGTCATCTACTTCACGTACGGGTATCGGCACTCGACGTTGCGCCGCCGCCGGAACGGGGAGGTGGTCCCGGAGCCGGCGGAGCCGGTGGCGGAGAAGGTGTGAGGCGTCGCGCGATGGAGGAGGAACGCTGAGCATGTGGGCCCGGCTCCGCCGCGTCTCGCTGACGCAATGGATCATCGTCTCGATGATCGTCGGGACGGCGATCGGCGCGCTCGCGCCGAACGTCGGGATCGCGCTGCAGCCGCTGGCGACGATCTTCCTCCGGCTCATCAAGTCGCTCGTGGTCCCGCTCGTGTTCAGCATGCTCGTGGTCGGCGTGGCCGGGCACGGGGACGACATGAAGCGGGTGGGGCGCCTGGCGCTCCGGTCGATCATCTACTTCGAGGTCATCACCACGCTGGCGCTGGCGGTCGGGCTGGTCGTGGTGAACGTGCTGCGTCCCGGCGCCGGCGTGCGCCTCGATGCCGGATCGGCCACGGATGCCGCAGCCCTCGCCGGGAAGCACGCGACCGTGGCGAGCATCATCGAGCACGCCGTGCCGCAGAGCCTCTTCGAGGCGGGCGCGACGAACGACATCCTCGCGGTGGTGGTGTTCGCGGTGCTGTTCGCGGTCGCGCTCTCGCGGGTGCGCGGGGAGCCGAAGCGCGTGATGCTCGCGTTCTGCGAGAGCCTTTCCGAGGTGATGTTCAAGTTCACCGGGCTGGTGATGGCGTTCGCGCCGTTCGGGATCGGCGGCGCGATCGCCGCGACGGTCGGGCACAGCGGGCTCGGGGTGCTCCGGAACCTCGGCTTCCTGGTGATCTCGCTGTACATCGCGCTGATCGTCTTCTTCCTCGCCGTGCTCACCCCGGTGACGCTCCTCGCGCGGGTGCCGTACCGCCGGTTCTGGCGGGCCATCAAGGAGCCGGCGCTCATCGCCTTCTCGACCGCCTCCTCGGAGGCCGCGCTCCCGCGCGCGATGGAGGTGCTGGAGCAGTTTGGCGTGCCGCGGCGCATCGTCGCCTTCGTGCTCCCTACGGGGTACTCGTTCAACCTCGACGGGAGCACGCTCTACCTCGCCCTGGCCTCGGTGTTCGTGGCGCAGGCCGCGGGGATCGACATGCCGCTCTCGCAGCAGCTCGTCATGATGCTGACGCTCATGCTGACGAGCAAAGGGGTGGCCGGGGTGCCGCGCGCCTCGCTCGTGATCCTCGCCGGTGCGCTCGCGATGTTCAACCTCCCGGTGCAGGGGATCGCGGTGATCATCGGGGTGGACGCGTTGATGGACATGGCGCGCACCTCGATCAACGTGATGGGGAACTGTCTCGCGGCCGCGGTGATGGCGCGCTGGGAGGGGGAGCTGGGCACCGAGCCCCCCGCGCTCGCGGCCGAACGGGCCGCCGAGGGGGCCCTCGCCCCCACCGAAGGGTAGTTCCACCCATGCAAGGGCGGGGCGCCACCCCGGCCCCCGCTCCCT
>JADGGM010000533.1 GCA_019689955.1 Gemmatimonadaceae bacterium | reverse complement strand
CACAGGCCGCGACGTGCTCCGGGTCGCGCTCATCGTGGCGGCGGTCTACATCGTCCTGCGAACGCTCTGGTTCGCCAACGACCTGGTGCTCATCGCGTTCATCGGCGTGCTGTTCGGGCTCGCGATCTCGGCGGGGGTGGACCGGCTGGAGCGGCTCCGGGTGCCGCGCGGCGTGGGGGCCGCGTTCATCGTGCTCAGCTTCGTCGCGGCGATGTACGGGGTCGGTGCGCTGATGGCGCCGACGATCGCCACACAGGGGCGCGAGCTGAAGGCCCGGCTCCCGGAAGCGGTGGAGCGGGTGGAACGGTGGCTCCGCGAGCATGGCCGGCTCTCGAGCACCGTGCTCGGCGCGCCGGAACCGGCGGCGGCGCCGGCCACGGCGGCGCCCGCGGATTCCGCCGGCCGGGGCCAGCAGGGGGCGGCGGCCGCGCCCGACACCGTGGCCAAGGCGCCGGAGAGTCCGCTTCGGAGCGGGCTCCAACGCCAGCTCCAGAACGCGACGCGCTATCTCTTCCCCTTCCTCACGTCGACCTTCGCGGTGCTCGCCGGGCTGCTCGTGATCCTGTTCGTGGCGGTCTACGTGGCGGCCGATCCCGACCTGTACCACGCCGGGATCATGCACCTCTTCCCGCACCGCGCGCGCCCGCTCGCCGGCCGGGTGCTGACCGAGATGGCGACAGTGCTGCGCAAGTGGCTCCTCACGCAGCTCATCGCCATGGTGGTGATCGGGTCGGTGACGACGATCGTCCTCCTCATCCTCGGCGTGCGCGCGGCGTTCGTGCTCGGGCTCATCGCGGGCTTCCTGGAGTTCATCCCGACCATCGGGCCGGTGCTGAGCGCGGTGCCGGCGGTGGCCATGGGGTTCCTCGACTCCCCGGAAAAGGCGCTCTACGTGATGATCGCCTACATCGCGATCCAGCAGCTCGAGGGGCACATCCTCATCCCGCTCCTCATGAAAGGGGGGATGAACCTCCCACCCGTGATGACCATCCTCGCCCAGGCGTTGATGGCGCTCCTCTTCGGGTTCCTCGGGCTCATGGTCGCGGTGCCCGCGCTCGCGGCCACACTGGTCCCGATCAAGATGCTCTACGTCGAGCGCGTGGTGGGGGACGACATGAAGCTGATGACCGACGACGAGGACGACGAGGAGGGGTAGCGACAGTGCGCTCCACGGCCGACACGCCGAGCCGAGGCGCCACGCCCGGTCGCGCCGCGATCGAGAGCGATGCGTCGTTCCCGCTCGCGCGGCGCTTCCCCGCCCTGCGCTCCCTCCCCCGAGCGCGGCTCGGGGCGTTCCCCTCTCCGGTGGTGCGGATCGCCGGGGTGGGAGCGCGTGGGGGGCTGTGGGTGAAGCGCGATGACCTGAACGCGCCATCGCTCGGCGGGAACAAGGTGCGGGCGCTCGAGCTCCTGCTCGGCGAGGTGCAGCCCGGTGACGAGGTGCTGACGATCGGCGGGGAAGGTTCCACGCACGTTCTCGCCACCGCGGTCTTTGGCCGCGCCCTCGGCGCCCGGGTGACGGCGATCCGGTGGCGCCACGAGATGAATCCCGCCGCCCACGCGGTCGCGGCGCGCGCGGCGGCGGTGTGCGACCGCGTGTACACGACCGCGAGCGCCCCCGCGGCGCTGGCGCTGGCCCTCCTCACCCGCGTGCGCCACGCCCCGCGGTGGGTCCCGGCGGGGGGGAGCTCCGCGCTCGGCGTGCTGGGGCACGCGAATGCCGCGCTCGAGCTGGCGGACCAGATCGCACGCGGCGAGCTCCCTCAACCGTCGCGCGTCGTCGTCCCGCTCGGGAGCGGGGGGACCGCCGCGGGGCTCGCCCTGGGATTCGCCATCGCGGGGCTCGACATCGTGGTGGTCGGCGCGCGCGTGGCGCCGCGCCTCGTCGCCAACCGAGGGCACGTCCTCGCCCTGGCACGCGCGGGGCGGCGGCTCATCGCGGCGCTCGAGCGCGCCGCGCACGGAACGCGCGCGCGACCGGTCATCCCGCGCGTGGACCCGCGCCGCGTGCAGGTCGCCCACGACGCGTACGGCGGCGCGTACGGCCGGCCGGCCCCCGCGGCGCGCGAGGCCGCGGCGCGGATCGAGCGGGCCGCCGGCCTCCGGCTCGATGACACCTACAGCGCCAAAGCGCTGGCCGTCGCCCTCGCCCTGGACCTGGCCGGGGAGGGCGACACACTATTCTGGCTCACCTTCGATCCGCGAACGCTGGATGGCACCGGCCTGTCGTATGGATGACGGCCGGCGCGCACGCACGCCGCCCCCACGCCACCGCCCCTGAGGACGACACCGTGATCGCTCGCGTCGGGGAGATCCAGATCGCGTACGACGACGTCGGGACGGGCACGCCGATCGTGCTCATCCACGGCTTTCCACACAATCGCACCCTCTGGGCATCGCAGCTCCGCGGCTTCGCCCCGCGATTCCGGTGCATCGCCCCCGACCTGCGCGGCTTCGGCGACAGCGACGTGCAGGGCCCCTACAGCATGGACCAGTACGCCGACGACATCGCCGGCCTCCTCGACGCGCTCGCGATCGAGCGGGCGATCGTGGCAGGGGTCTCGATGGGCGGGTACATCGCCTTCGCGCTCTGGCGCCGCCACCGCGAGCGGGTGCTCGCCTTCGTGCTCGCCCACACGCGCCCCGGCGCCGACGCCGAGCCCAATCGGAGCAAGCGCCGCGAGCTCATCGCCCTCGCCCGGACCCTCGGCCCATCCGCCGTGGCCGACGCGATGGTCGACGACATGGTGGGGCGCACCACGCGCCAGCGCCACCCGGAGCTCGTGCACGCGGTGCACGTCATGCTCGCCAGCGCCCCCGTGGCCGGGATCGTCGGCGCGCTCGAGGCGATGATGGAGCGCCCCGATTCCACCCCCACCCTCTCCACGATCGACGTCCCCACGCTCATCATCGCGGGGGAGGAGGACGTGCTCGCCCCGCTACGCGACGCCGAGGCCATGCACCGCGC
>JADGGM010000532.1 GCA_019689955.1 Gemmatimonadaceae bacterium | reverse complement strand
GCTCCTTGAACTTTGACTCCAGCTTGGCCTTGGGCACCGCACCGATCACGGTGTCCACCAGCTTGCCGTCTTTGAAGAACAGGATCGTCGGGATGGAGCGCACGTTGAAGCGCATGGCGGTCTGCTGGTTGGCATCGACGTCCAGCTTGGCCACCTTGGCGGTGCGGTACTCCGCGGCCAACTGATCGAGGATCGGCGCCACCATGCGGCACGGGCCGCACCACGTCGCCCAGAAATCCACGACCGCGAGGCCGTTGTGCTTCTCGATCTCCTGCTCGAAGGTCGTATCGGTGACGACCACTGCGTTCGACATTGTTCCCTCCGCCCAAGGGCTCGCACCCCGTGGGGCAGCCGTTAAGTTTACCTTTTTCTCGATCGTCGACCCCGTCTCCGGAGCCACGTTCGCATGCCCACCTCACCTCGTCGCGGTACGCGGATCGCGCACGTCGGTATCGCCGTGCGCGCCCTCGACGAGATGCGCTCCTTCTACCGTGACGTCCTCGGCATGCCCGAAGTCCCACTCGACGACGCCGACGGCGCCCGCATCGCGGGGCTCGCCGCCGGGGAGTCGCTCGTGGAGCTTCTGGAGCCCGAGCAGCCCGAGTCGCCCATTGCCCGCTTCATCGAGAAGCGCGGCCCCGGCATCCATCATATCTGCTTCGCGGTAGACGATCTCGACGCCGCGCTGGCTCGCTGCCGAGACGCCGGGCTCCGGTTGATCGACGAGACGCCCCGTATCGGCGCGGAGGGGAAGCGGATCGCGTTTCTCCACCCCAGTGCGACCGGCGGTGTGCTCGTGGAGCTCACTGAAGATTAACAGCCGCGCACGATGCATCGTTCCCGCGAGCGCGACCGCTCAGGACGACGCGCAGAGGTCCTTGAGGGGCTCCAGGTTCACGTCCTGCACGTACCAGCGGTCCGACGGGCCGCGGACGGTCTGGACCGTCGTTTCGCGCGTCATCGCCCCTTTGACGAGCGACACCCCGAAGATGCGCGAGCCTCCGGGACCGGGGGTCTCGCTCAGGATCTGGAACTTGTCGTGGGAAAGGTAGCATTGCATCACCAGCTCGCGCTTCTCGAGCTGCGAGCGCGGCACCACGTCGCGCGCGGGACCTTTCGAGGTTCCCCAGACCACCGACATCGCCTGCAAGTCCTGCGCACGCGCGGCGCCGAGGAACATGTCGACCGCCTGGCGCGGCCCGACGGCGCCCGTGAGTTGCCCGTTGGGGCGCACCGACGGGGCGCTGCTGGTGCACGCCGCGAGGGCGAGCACGATGACGGCCAATCGCTTCACTCTGTCACTCCCGTGTGATCGCGTGCGAACCTAACCTTCAGCGGCAATGCGAGCAACCCACCAACGACTCTACATCAACGTCGACCACGTCGCCACGCTGCGCCAGGCGCGCCGCACAGACGAGCCGGACCCCGTGGCCGCCGCCACCCTGTGCGAGGACGCGGGCGCGGACGGGATCACCGCCCATCTCCGCGAGGACCGTCGCCACATCCAGGATGACGACATCACCCGCCTCGCGGGCACGGTGCGCACGGTGCTCAACCTCGAGATGGCGCTCACCGACGAGATGCTCGCCATCGCCGAGCGCGTCCACCCGTTTCAGGTGACCCTCGTCCCCGAGCGCCGGCAGGAGGTGACGACCGAGGGCGGGCTCGATGTCGCCCACGATCCGGAGCGGCTGGCGGCGGGGATCGCGCGCTTGAAACGCGCGGGGCTCCGTACGAGTCTGTTCATCGACCCCGCGCGGGAGGCGGTGGAGCGGTCGCGCGACCTCGGCGCGGACGCGATCGAGCTGCACACCGGCCGCTACGCCACGACCGGCGGGGGGCGCGAGGCGCTGGCTGCGCTCCGCGAGGCGGCGGCCCTGGGGGCCGCGCTCGGGTTGGCGGTGCACGCGGGGCATGGGCTCACCGTCCGCAACGTCGCCCCGGTGGCGGCGATCCCGGAGATCGAGGAGCTCAACATCGGCCATTCGATCGTCAGCCGCGCGGTGTTCGTCGGGCTCGCCGCCGCGGTGCGGGAGATGCGTGCCGCGATGGATGCGGCGCGCGGAGTGGGCGCCGCGAGCGCTGGGCAGGGAGCGACACGTTGACCATCTTGCCGGGGGACCCGTAACTTCGTGCCCCGTCCTTCTGTGGAGTGTGCATGACCTCGTCCGTCGGCGTGCTGGATTTCTTCGTCGTCGAGGCCAACGAGTACATTGGGCGCCTCGATGGCGTGCTCGCCGCCGCTGGAGAGGGGGAGCCCGATCTCGAGACCTTCGGCCGCTTCGCGCGCGCGCTGCGCGGGAGCGCCACCATGTCGCGCCAGCAGGGGATCGCCGCCCTGGCCTCGGGGCTGGAGCGCGTCGCGCGCGCCGTCCGGTCCCGCGCCATCCCCTGGGACCGCGCCACGAGCGCCGTGGTCGTCAGCACGGTCGATGATCTCCGCGTCCTCCTCCGAAACGTCCGAAGCTGGGGCGGGGCCGACGACGCGCGCGTCCAGGTCCGGAGCGCGGAGCTCGAGCGCCTCGTGCCGAGCCAGCCGCGGCGCACCCCGCATGCCGGCACCGCGAGCGGCAGCGCCTTCCTCTCCAGCGAGACGACGGACCTGGCCCAGGCGCTCGACCGCTTCGTCGCCACCGGGGAGCACGAGGCGCTCCAGGCCGTCACCGAGCGAGTCCGCGCGCTCCGCGGCGTGGCGGACGTACGCGACCTCCCCCCGCTCCCGGAGGTGATGGAGGCGGTCGAGGGCGCGCTCAAGTCGATCGAGCTGACGACCCCGGCCGCGGCGACGCCGAAACAGAAAGCGCTCTTCACTGCCGCGGCGGCGCTCCTCCGCCGCGCGGCGCGCGACATCGCCGCCCGCGGGCGCCCCGCGACCGACCTCCCCGAGCTTGCCCCCTTCAACGCCGCCCTCCAGGCGATCACCGACGACTCCGGCAAGGCCGACCGGATCGTCCCGATCACGCAGCTCTTCTACGATG
>JADGGM010000531.1 GCA_019689955.1 Gemmatimonadaceae bacterium | reverse complement strand
GAGCCCGACCGCCGCCTCGTCCCCGAGCGCTTCGAGAACCTCCGGAAGTACGATGGCGACGGCCGACTGACTGCTCCCCTCCAGGCCTTCCTCGTCGACAAGGCCGGCGTCATCGCCTGGTCCGCTTTCATGCAGCCGGACCAGGAGCGCCTCATCGACGCCATGCTGAGCGCGCTCATCACGTCCGGGACACACGCCACCTCGTAGCCCGGCGCCCATCGCGGCGCTGGCGTGCGGCTTGCAGACCTCGCCGCACGACGGTCCTGGCCCGCTCGGCGGCGCACGCGGCCACGCACGCGCCCGTGTGCCCCCGAGCATTGGACCGACCCGGGCCCACGAGGTTGGCCATGATGCGTCGCTTGCGCTGCACCCTGCTCCTCGCACCACGCCCCCTGCGCGCCCGCCGCGCGACACGCCGCCCCCGCGCGCTCACCCTCGTGCTCTTCCTCCCCGCGGCCATCGCCGCGGCGTGCAGCAGCGACAGCATCAGCGCCAGCAGCGTCGTCGCGTCCGTGAACATCTCGCCGAGCGCCGACACCGTCACCATCGGCGCGACCACGACCCTCACCGTCACCGTCGAGGGCGCCGACGGGAAGCCGCTCTCCGGGTCGCAGGTGTTCTGGAACACCGAAGACCCGAGCATCGCGACCGTGTCCAGCGACGGCGTCGTCACCGGCGTCGCGCCCGGCTCGGTCCGCATCGCCGCGAGCGCGGCGGGAAAGTCCGCCGTCGCCACTGTCACGGTGCTCCCGCGCCCCGTCGCCTCGGTGAGCGTGTCTCCCGCCACCGCCAGCATCGCGCTCGCCGGCACCGTGCAGCTCACCGCGACCACGCGCGACGCCGATGGCCACGAGCTCTCCGGGCGCACCGTCACCTGGTCCACGAGCGACCCGACGATCGCCACCGTGAGCGCGTCGGGCCGCGTCACCGGGACCGGCGCCGGCCAGGCGACGATCACCGCCACCAGCGAGGGGAAGCGCGGGACCGCCCGCGTGACGGTGACCCTCCCCGAGGCCGCGACCGTCGTCATCACCCCGGTCGCGGTGGCGATCATCGAGGGCCAGACGTTCCAGCTCACCGCCGTCGCGCGCGATGAGCCGGGGCACGTGATCGATGGAGCGCCGATCACTTGGACATCAAGCGAGCCGAAGGTCGCGACCATCTCGTCCACGGGGCTCGTCACGGGGAAGCACCGCGGCGTCACCAACATCACCGCGCACAGCGGGCACGCGACCGCGCACGCGCAGGTCGCCGTCGCGCCCAAGCCGAAATAGCCGCGCGGCGACGTGCTCAGAGCTCCAGCTCCCACGTCTCCGACACGAGATCGTGGCCGAAACCGTGGTACGGCTCCGCGTGCACGAGACGGAATCCGGCCCGGGCGTAGATGCCCCGCGCCGCCTCGAGCACGCTGTTCGTCCACAGCGTGATCTTCGCGTACCCGGCCTCGCGTGCGAAGGCGATGCACTCCTCCACCAGCCGCCGCCCGATCCCGAGCCCGCGCGCCGCCGGCTCGACGTACAGGAGGCGCAGCTTGGCGACCCGCTTGCTCTTGCGGACGAGAAAGACGGAGCCCACCACCTCGCCGTCGCGCTCGGCGATCCAGCACCGCTCGCACGCCGGATCGAAGCGCTCCACGAACTCCCCCACGACGCGCGCCACGAGTCCCTCGAAGTGCACGTCCCACCCGTACTCCTCGGCGTACAGCGCCCCGTGCCGGTGCACGACCCATCCCAGCTCCCCGGCCCGCGGCGGACGCAGCACGTACGGCGCGCGCCCCGCGGGGCGTGGGCCCAGGAGCTCTTCCACCGTGCGCAGCGCATCGACGAGACGCGCCTGCTCCCCCGGTGTGAGCCGCGTGAGGAGCTGACGCACCTCGTCGCTCGCCCGCGCGTCGAGCGGCGCGAACGCCTTGCGCCCGCGCGCCGTCAGACGGAGGAAGCTCTGCCGCCCATCCGCGGGCGAGCGCGTGCGCGTGATCAGACGGCGGCTCGTGAAGCTGCGGAGAATCCGGCTGAGATAGCCGGCGTCGATCCCCAGCGTCCTCACCAGCTCCGCCGCGGTGACGTGCTCGCGGTGCGCGAGCTCGTACAGCACCCGCACCTCGGTGAGCGAGAACGGGCTCTGGAGCAGCCCCTCCTGCAGCACCCCGATCTGCCGCGTGTAGAATCGATTGAAGCGCCGCACGGCGCTGATGCGGTCGTCCAGCGCCGCTCCCTCCGGTTCGGTCACGGTTCCTCTCGCGTTGGTGTGTCGGTGAATGGTCGGCAAAAAGGTTGACTCAGTCAAGTTTTTGCCGCCACCCCCCGGGCTCGGCCGGCGCGCCGAGGGCATGTGCCGGGGGCGCGCCGCGCACTGGGCCGCCGTCCCCGCGGCCGGTACGAATCGTGCGCACGGTGGAGGCTTTCCCGTCACCTCCGCTCAATGGAGTCGCGTATGCCAATGAAAAACGACGACGTCATCTCCGTCCTCAACGACCTCATCGAGACCTGCGAGGACGGCATCAAGGGGTTCCGGGTAGCGTCCGACGCGGTCAAGAGCGCGGAGGCCAGGACGGTCTTCATGGGCCGGATCCGCTTGATCGAGCAGGCGCAATCCGATCTCGAGGCCGCGGTCCGGCGCCTGGGAGGGGAGCCCGCGGACCGGGGGAGCATCGCCGGCGCCATGCACCGCGGGTGGCTCAAGCTCGAGGACCTGGCCGGCCGCGACGACGACGCGATCATCGCCGAGTGCGAGCGCGGGGAAGCGGCCGCCGTGGAGCGCTACGAGGACGCGCTCGAGAAAGACCTCCCCCCCGACATCCGCGCGCTCGTCGAAGCGCAGTACCGCGGCACGCTCCAGAACCGCGAGCGCATCAGCGCGCTCCAGCATGGCATCTCCGGCGTCCGCCCCGCTCCGGGGCGCGTGGTCGACCGCGAGGCGCCCCCGCCGGTGTGATCGGTCGCGTTGCGCTCCGCGTGCCACCGCGTCCTTCCAGACCTGTCTA
>JADGGM010000530.1 GCA_019689955.1 Gemmatimonadaceae bacterium | reverse complement strand
GGCTCGCTCGGGGCGCGCGGTGACTCGCCGCAGCCGGTGTGCGCGAGCAGGAGTGGGGCGAGGAGGAGGAGCGCGACGCTTCGGCGCCGGAGGCGGAGCACGCGACGGTCGGATGCGTCGCGACGATCGGTGCGTCGAGGCACGCGCATCTCGCTCGCATCGACCGGTGCGACCGGAGTCGCGCGCGGTGCTCCACCCTCCCGATGCGGAGGGGACGTTACAGCTCGGTACAGCACGAACGCTCTCCAGCATCCATCCAGCGAACGCGTCCCTCTCCAACCGCCGCGGAGCGGAGCGTTCGCTCACGTCTCGCCTATCGTAGGGCGTGTACGCCAGCGGGTCAAGCAGCGTGGGGCGAAGCGCTCGCTCGCCGGGGTGAAGCGAGCGCGTGGTCCGTCAGGAGTCGCCTGACGGACTGTACGAGCAATCACCGGCGGCAGCGCGTGGCGGATTCAGCGATCGTAAGGAGGCCGCGCCGCGACCGAACGGATGTCATCGCGGCGCGCGATGGTGATGTGTTCACGGCAGGGCGCCCACTTCACACGAACGGAACATCATGACCGCGAACGCACGAGGCAGCTCGGCGCTGCCGTCATTCACTGCGGGCTCGAAGCTCGATCACGACTTCACGCTCACGCTCGATATGGGGGAGCGCTACGCGCAGGTGGTGGACTTCGGCACGCCGGAGCTCGCGTCGCTGGTGATCGACGAACCTCCGCCGCTCGGCGACGGCAGGGGTCCCAATCCGGCACGGCTGCTCGCGGCGGCGGTGGGTGGGTGCCTGGGCGCGAGCCTCCTCTTCTGCATGCGCAAGGCGCACACGACGGTCCACGGGCTGCACACGACGGTCCGCACGAGGCTGGGCCGGAACGAGCGCGGACGGCTGCGGGTGCAGGGGCTGCACGTGGTGCTCGAGCCGGTGGTGCCGCTCGCGCAACACGATCGCGTGCCGCGATGCTTGGAGCTGTTCGAGGAGTTCTGCACCGTGACGGCGAGCATCCGCGCGGCGATCCCGGTGGAGGTGGAGGTGCGGCCGCGGGACGAGACGGCATCACTGCGTTGACCCGCTCGAGCGCTCGCACGCGAACCGAACCACGATGGTTACGCCCGCGCCGGGGAGTGGCGCAGCAACGAAAAAGGCACAACGACGTGGAGTCGTTGTGCCTCGAGTGCGCCCTGTAGGAATCGAACCTACAACCTAATGATTAAGAGTCATTTGCTCTGCCAGTTGAGCTAAGGGCGCATGTTCACTGCCAACGCGCCAGGGAGGATTCGAACCTCCGACCCACAGCTTAGAAGGCTGTTGCTCTATCCACCTGAGCTACTGGCGCTTCCGCGCATGCAGGCCGTTGGCTCCGGCGCTCCCCGTACGGCTGCTGCGGGGCGACCTGCGAGGTCGGGGCGACCGGATTTGAACCGGTGACCTCCTGCTCCCAAAGCAGGCGCGATACCAGGCTACGCTACGCCCCGCAATCGAGCCCTAAATGTAGCCAGGCCAACGGCCACGGTCAACGCCTCTCGCGCAGCCAGGCGACGAGCTGCGCGAAGGCGCGGCCGCGATGGCTCACGCGCTCCTTGGCTTCCCGGTCGATCTCGGCGAAGGTGTAGCCGGGGATGTCGTCCGACTCGAACAGGGGGTCGTAGCCGAAGCCGCCGGTCCCGCGCGGGGTGTGCAGGATCGTGCCGCTCGTTTCGCCACGGAAGGTGCGCGACTGGTGGGCGTCCACGTAGGCGGCGACGCACACGTAGCGAGCGCGGCGGTCGGTGTGGCCGGCGAGCGCTTCGAGGAGCTTGGCGTTGTTCGCGGCGTCGAGGGCGCGGCCGGCGAGGTCGGTGCGGCCGCTCCACCGCTTGGTGCGGACGCCGGGGCGCCCGCCGAGGGCGAGGACCTCGAGCCCGGAGTCGTCGGCCACGGTCGGGCGGCCGCCGGAGCGCTCGAAGAAGTAGCGCGCCTTGGCCAGCGCGTTCTCCTCGAACGTCTCGTGCTGCTCGATCGCTTCCTCCTCCTCGGCGCGCTCGGCGATCCCCGCGGCGCCGAGGTCCTCGACCTCGATCCCGGCGGCCGCGAAGAGCGGGTGGAGCTCGTGCAGCTTGCCGAGGCTCCGCGTGGCGAGGAGGATGCGGCGCTCCGCGTCGCTCACCGGGCGAGGACCTGCTGTTGCCGGTCGAGCAGGGCGCGCACGCCGGCGCCGGCGAGGTCAAGGAGGCAGTCGAGCGTGGCGCGGTCGAAGGTGGCGTGCTCCCCGGTCCCCTGCACCTCCACGAAGCGCCCCTCGCTCGTCATGACCACGTTCATGTCGACCCCGGCGCGGACGTCCTCGGCGTAGTCGAGGTCCAGACGCGGCTCGTCATCGACGAGGCCGACGCTCACCGCGGCGACGCGGCGGCGCACGGGGGACGCGGCGAGCTTCCCCTGCGCGACGAGCCAGTCGAAGGCGTCGATCACCGCGATGCAGGCGCCGGTGATCGACGCCGTGCGCGTGCCGCCGTCGGCCTGGAGCACGTCGCAGTCGACGCGCACGGTGATCTCGCCGAAGGCGAAGTCGTCGAGCATCGCGCGGAGGCTGCGGCCGATGAGACGCTGGATCTCCTGCGTGCGCCCGCCGAGCTGCGTGCGCTCACGCGGGGTACGTGTGTGCGTGGCGCGCGGGAGCATCGCGTACTCCGCGGTCATCCACCCCTGGCCGCTCCCCTTGCGCCACCCGGGGACGCTCTCCTCCACGGACGCGGTGCAGAGGACGCGCGTGGAGCCGAACGTGACGAGGCAGGACCCTTCGGCGTACGGCGCGGCGCCGCGCTCGAGGGTGACGGGGCGAAGGGCGTCGTTCGCGCGCCCGAGGCGCGGGGTGGACTCAGCGGGTGCCACGGAGCTTCTCGACGATGGAGGTGGTGGACTGTCCCGGGGTGAGCGGGACGATGAGGACGCGCCCCCCCCCCCCCCCGGCCAGCAGCAGATACACCACAGACGCGGACGACCAAAAGCA
>JADGGM010000529.1 GCA_019689955.1 Gemmatimonadaceae bacterium | reverse complement strand
CGGAGATGCTAGACAGTCGCGAGCGGCGAAAGGTTTGAACCGGGGGCGGAGGGACGCCCATCCTCACGCCACCAGATCCGTCGTCGCCCTCGCTACGCGGCCGCCGGCCGGCCCCGGCGGCCGGCGGAGCGGGTCGCGATGATGGCCCCGATCGCGATCCCTGCGGCGACGAGCTCCAGGGTCCCGCTCAGGCCCGGCTTCAGCGTCATCAGGGCGACGATCGCCACGCCGGTGACGACCCGAAACCGCAGCGAGCCGGACATGGCGCGGCTGATGATCGCCATGTCCGCGTGGGAGGCGCGCGCGGGGTTCGCGGTGAATGTGGCGAGACGCGGCGCGATGCGTCGCTCCACCACGATCGCGACGGCGATGATGAGGACGACCTCTCCGATCGCCGCCGGCATCCAGGGTTGCATGCCACGCATCACCATCATGACCACGCCCGTGATGATGGCCGCGAGCATCGAGGCGCCGCCGAGCATGGCCCGCCGGCGCCGCATCGCCAGCCAGCGCGGCACGGCATCGACCGCGTCCGCGGCCGCGAGCTGGGTGAGACCCAGCGCTTCCATCGTCCACGCGGCGAACATCCCGATGGCGCCGAGGACGTGGACGAAGACGAGCGCGGCGTAGAGCGTCACGACAGGGCCTCCTGCACGAGGTGTTGGAACGAGGGTGGGTATCCGGGGCGCGACGTGAGGGCTCAACCGCCGGTCGCGACGCGGGCCGACTGCGGCCGTTCACGCGCCTCGGCCGCGCGCTCGAGCATCTCGTCGACGGACCACTGATCGTCGACATGAGCACCGTAGTGGCAGGCGCGAATGACACCGTCGCGATCGACGAGAAAGTCCGCCGGCAGCCCGAAGCGCCCCCCCTCCGGGCGCAGCAGCGGCGGCATGGGTCGCGCGCCACGGAGGATCTCCCCCATGCTGTGCGCGACCGCTCGCACGATCGGCAGCACGGCGCGAGGGTGCAGGAGCGCCCGCAGGGACGCCTCCACACCAAACTCGCGATAGAGCTGCTTCCCCGGATCCCCCACGATCGTGAACGGCAGGTCCGATGCGTACCGCCGCAGTTGCCGGGCGGACGAGTGGAAGAGCACGACCTCGCGCACGCCCGCGGCAACGATCTCCGCGTGGCGCTGTGCGTAGGAGTGCAGGTGGAGGTTGCACACCGGGCATCCGGCGAAGCGCCGGAACTGCAGGTGGACCAGCCCACGAGCATCGGGAACGCTGATCCGCTCCCCCGTGATGCTCGTGAGCGTTCGTGGGGGAATCCGCGCGCCGACCTGCAGGCGCGTCCCGTCACTTGCGGCCATGCGACTTCTCCTTGCGTTGAGGCGGGGCAAGCCGAACCGCGATCGCGCCGAGCATTCGCTTCACCGCGCCGATACCGGGGTTGGGGTACGCCGTGCCCGCGTGGAGCAGGTTGTGCACGGCGCCCGCGATGAGAAAGCCGAACGCGCGCTCGTCGACGTCCGGCGCCACACGCCCCAGCCGCTTCTCCGCGGCGAGGTACTGCACGACGGTGCTCTCGACCGCGCCCACCAGTCCGGCCTCCACGGCCTCCTCGTCGACCGCCTTGCGCAGCGCCTCGTCGCTATGCAGCTCGGGGGCCAGCGACACGGCCGGCGACGCGAGGAGGGCCTCGGCGTAGCGCCCGAGATTGCCGCCGACGGTGCCGGTCCCCGCGCTCGCGATGACCTTGGCGAATGCGTCGCGCAGTCGCGCGTACTCGATGCGGATGAGCTCCGCGATCAGCTCCTCTCGGCTCGCGAACACTTTGTAGGGGAGCCCCAGCGCGCACCCCGCCTCGGCCGCGAGCGCGCGCATCGTGAGCGCCCGCGCCCCGTCGCGCGCGACGAGCCGCTGCGCGCAGTCGATCAGACTCGCTCGCAGCCTCGCGGTGCTTTCAGCCGTTCGTCTGGCCGGTGTCATCATCGGCGTGGCGATTCTCCCTGGCGGGGCCGAGGCTCGCCGCTATCGTGAACGTGAGTTCACGATACTAGCGTGAACGCCGGTTCATGTCAAGCTGTTCACTCCCGCCGCGGTCGCGCGTGGCGCTCTTCGCTGCGTTCTCTCGTCTCGTCGCGCCTCGCGGCCCAGAGCGGATACGGGAGCCCGGCGAGCCGGTTGATCGCGATCGCCTGCAACACGAGGAGGACGACGGCGGCCATGAGCACGGCCAGTTGCGCCGGCGTGTGGAGGATGCCGAGCGAGACGATGAGCGTGGTCGCCCCGGCCGGGGGGTGCGGGGTGCGGAGCAGCACCATGAAGCCGCTCGTGAGCCCGAGCGAGAGCGCGGCGGCGGCGACGCGCGCGGCCGTGACACCGCTGGTGACTGCGGGCCCGGCGTCGAGCAGGCCGCAGGCGGCGAGGCTCACCCACCCCGCGACCGCGCCGACCAGGTGCCCGAGGATCGCGTTCCGAGGGCTCGCCGCGGGCGCGAGCGGTGTGTAGAAGAAGAGAAAGGCCGTCGGGCCGAGCGATGGGAAGATGAACGGCTGATGACTCACCAGCGCCACCGTCGCCATGAGCCCGATCGAGATGAGCCCGTTGATCAAGCTGAAGACCGCCATCACCACGGTCGAGTCGTACCGCGCGGTGAGCGTCGTGAGGCGCATGCGGACGAGGAGCCCGCGCAGGACGTAGGCGAGCTGTCCCCCGATCGGTCCCGTCGGAGGTGACGGGGGCGCGGGCGTCGGCGCGCGATCGCGCATCAGCCCCGGGGCTGCGCGCGGCGTCGCAGCACGCGGAGCATCACGAGCCCGCCGAGGAAGATGAGCCCCGAGATGATCGCGGCGACGAGCGTCCCGCGCCGGTCGCCGACGAGATAGAGATTGAAGGCGAGGGTGAGGAGCCAGAGCTGGACGCTCATGAGCAGGATACCGATCCCCAGGCCGAGCATCACCAGGCCGTGCTGCCCCGGCGGCGGCGCGGGCTCGTCGCGCGGGAGCTGGTCCGGGGCGGGGGCAGCGGATGCGTGCGAGG
>JADGGM010000528.1 GCA_019689955.1 Gemmatimonadaceae bacterium | reverse complement strand
GCGCCGTACGGGGGCGGGGCGGGCTCGCCGACCCTGAGCGCGGTGGGCGTGAAGATCTCGCCCAGGAGCTGCGACAGCTCCTGCCACTTGGTGTCCTGGCCGCTGCGGCGCACCTCGGCGGCGAGGCCTTCCGGGCGAGCGAGTGTCTCGAGCTCCAGTTTGAGCTCGGCGATGGTGCTCGCTGCGGTGGCCTGGTCGAGGATCTCCTCCTCGGTGGCCTCGACCTCGTTTTCGGGCGCTTCCTCCAGGTCTTCCACGTCTTCGGCGTCGAGCACCCGGCCTGCGGTCACGGCGGCCCCCCGCTGCAGCAGCTCCAGCTCACGCAGACGTTTCTCCAGTCGCTCGCGGCGGCGGCGCAGCGACTGGTAGATCGCCTCGGGCGACGAGGCGAGACGGCGCTGCAGGATGGTGAGCGCGAAGCCGACCGTGCCCGCGCGCTTGTCGTTGGCCAGGGCCTCCGCGCGGTTGAACTCCTCGCGCACGTACTCGGTGACCTCCCGGTAGAGGTGCGCCTCGGCAGGCGAGAGCTTGTACGGCACCGTGTAGGCGATTCGCTCGGGGAAGAGCGGCGTGCCGTCGAACTTGAGCAGGTTCTCCTTGACCATGCGCCGCATCAGGTCGGTGACATCGACCTGGTGAACGCCGTCGCGGAAGCGGCCCTCGAAGCGGTCACCGTCGAGCAGCGCGAGGAAGAGCTGAAAGTCCTCCTCCTTGCCGTTGTGCGGCGTGGCCGTCATCAGCAGGAAGTGGCGCGTGAGGCCCGAGACGAGCTGGCCCAGGCGATAGCGCTTGGTGTATTTGACCTCGCCACCGAAGAACGTAGCGGAGAGCTTGTGCGCCTCGTCGCACACCACGAGGTCGTAGCGGTTGTCCGGCGCGGCGAGCTTCTGCTGGACGTCTTCGTCGCGAGAGAGCTTGTCGAGGCGCGCGATCGCGAGGTCGTTCTCGATGAACCAGTTCCCTGTGCGCGCCGCCTCCAGCTTGTCGTTGGTCAGGATCTCGAACGGCAGATGGAAACGCCGCGAGAGCTCATCCTGCCACTGTTCCACCAGGCTTCCGGGGCAGATGATCAGACAACGCCGAAGATCCCCACGGGCGATGAGCTCCTTGATGAGGAGGCCCGCCATGATCGTCTTGCCGGCGCCCGGGTCATCGGCGAGCAGGAAGCGCAGCGGCTGCCGCGGGAGCATCGCCTCATAGACCGCCGTGATCTGGTGCGGCAGCGGATCGACGAGCGACGTATGCACCGCGAGCACGGGGTCGAACAGGTGCGCGAGGCGGATGCGGTGCGCTTCGGCGACGAGGCGGAACGTCGCGCCGTCACCGTCAAAGCTCCACGGGCGGCCTTGCTCGACCACCTCGATCCGAGACTCATCGTGGCGGTAGAGGATCTCGTCGGCGACGCGACCAGCCGGATCGCGGTAGATGAGCGTGAGCGCATCGCCGCCGTGCCACTGCACGTTCACGACGGTGACGGCGGCATCGGGCAGGATGCCGCGGACGCTCGCGCCGGGGGTGAGGTCTTCGAGTTTCACGCTACACGAGCCTGCGCGAAGGTGGCAGTGCCGACCGGCGGCGGGCCGTACTGCCAGCGCTTATCGTCGCGCAGGCGATCGCCGCCCAAGTCGCTCACCTTGAAAGGCGGATTCGCGTGTATGAAGTCGGCCTCGAGGTCAGGGACGCGGTCGTTTGTGCTTCGTAGCTGACGGTCGCGGAGGTTCCGGGTGACTGCGCGCCTTTGATTCGTTTGGCGAAGACTCCCTCGTGGTGCGTGGGATTACAACGGGCAGCGCCTCCCTTAGCCGGGACCGAATCGCGCCCGGCCGTCCGATCATCCCCGCTCGTCCCTCGGGGGCGCCAGGCGAAGCTCGGCCACAGCGAGGCGCATTGTGCGGCAATATGCCTACAGATGTCAATGACTGTAAGCAGAACGACGTGACGTCAAGGCACGACAGGACATCGTCCCCGCCTCGCGGAGAGCAGCCGATCCTGCGTGCCCGCGACGTAGCTCATCACAGCATTCACCCTAGCACGCGAAGCGCTGACCGACGCATGGCGCAGCAAGCGCCTCAACCTCGATGAACGGAACAGAATCGCCCGGCAGCGTCGCGTGCAATGGGTGATACTGCCCTAGCTCGAAATGGTTGTCACGTGAAGCGCGGCGGTCCCGGGAACGTCGTCGCGTCCATGCAAGCGCGCCTCGCCGACCGAAGCCGCGCGCCGGGCGTCGAACACCGGCCGACGCTCGCCCGACTCGGCGGCCATGGCGAGCGAGCCGCGTTCGGCGTCGAGGGATCCCTTCGGGCCGTGGCCCCGCCCCCGACAGGCCGACGATAATATACACGAGTCGGCCGTGCCGGCCCATCTCGCTGGTCCCATCCTCAATCGTTCCGTCATGTACGCGCTCGCCATCATCCGCTACCGTCGTCCGCTCGAGGACGTCCTCACCGTCCTCGATGCCCACCGCGCCTACCTGCGCACCCTCCGGGAGCGCGGGCTCCTTCTCGTCTCGGGCCCCTTGGACCCGCGGCACGGCGGGGCGCTCCTTCTCCGCGTCCCCGACGACCGTGTGCACGAGACGCTCGACCGCATTCGCGACGACGATCCGTTCACGGCGGCGGGGATGGCGCAGTACGAGCTCCTCCCCTGGGCGCCGACGATCGGCCAGGAGGCACTTGACCGTCTATGACCGCCGCCGTACTGATGATTTGTGCCCTTCGCGGCGGCGCCGTGGAGGGCGATCGTCGGAGCCTTCGTACGTTGACGGCCATCCCGCGCCGCAACCGGCCGCGGGCACGCGTTCTGCCCACTGACGCGGGCGCCGCCGGCGCACTCGTGCCCGCGGCACCTGTGTCGTGACCTCGCTCCGGGAGCGTCACATGGACCCCCGGATCGTTGGGCGAGCGGTGGTGGGCGTGGGGGTAGTGCTGGTCGTCGTGGGCCTGCTCATCATGAGTGGCGGGCTCTCGTGGTTCGGACGGCTCCCCGGGGACATTCGGAT
>JADGGM010000527.1 GCA_019689955.1 Gemmatimonadaceae bacterium | reverse complement strand
CTTCATCCCCCACCCGGCGCGCCAGCGCCTCGCCCCAGAAGATCGCGAGCGCCGTCGGCACCGACTCCACCCCCCAGCGGCGGTCCCACGCGCGGAGCACCGCGATCTGCTCGGCCAGCCGCGCGCGCAGCGGATGGTCCGCCGGCAGCGAGTCGTACGCCGAGAAGAGCGGCGGGAGCAGACGCTCGAACGCGGGGAGATAGCTGTCGTACGCCGCCGCGATCAACGACTCGAGCGTGAAGTCTTTCTTGTGCGACAGCAGCCGGATCGCGTGGCGCCCACGCTCCGACTCGAACCGCCCCGTCTCGACGTACGCCGGAAAATCCTCGCGCTTCGGGCTGCTCGGACCCGCCGCGGACCAGGGCCAGTTGTTGCTGTTGTACAACCACCCGCTCGCCGGGTTGAGCAGGTGCGGGCTCTCGTCGACGGACAGCACACCATGCCACTCCGTCGCCGGATCGCTCCCGTCCACGGGCTTGGTCCAGTCGAACCGCGGATCGCGCCGCGGGATGAAGTTGGCATGGAAGTACGCGATGTCGCCGTCCGCGTCGGCGAAGATCGTGTTGTTCGACGAGTTCGTGTGCAGGTCCATCGTCTTGCGGAACTCGGCGTAGTTCCGCGCCTTGGTGCGCGTGAACGACTGGATCAACGCCTTCACCGGCTCCTGCATCAACCGCACGCTCACCCACTTCCCGCCCACCTCCCGCACGATCGGCCCGTGGTGCGTCCGGTAGACGGTGAACACCTTCTGCGCCATCCCCGTCGTCGTGCGGTAGGGCACCACGATGCGCGACGCGATGACCGGGCGCTCCTCGTTCCCGTAGCGATACACGTAGCCGTTCCCCTTCGGCGTCACCGTCTCCAGGTACTCGTCGATCGCGTCGACCCCGCTGCTCGTGTGCATCCACCCGACGCGCGCGTTGAACCCCTGGTAGATGAAGAACTGCCCCCACGTCACCGCACCGTACGCATCGAGCCCTTCGTCGCTTACCATCTGCAGCTCGGAGCGGAAGAAGAACGACGTGTGCGGGTTGATCAGGAGGAGCGCGTGGTGCCGGGCAGTGTTCGACGGGGCGATGGCGATCCCGTTCGATCCCGTGGGCTCGGCGGGCCCGCGGCTCGCGTCGGAGGAGACGGGGGCCCCGGCGCGCCCGCCGTAGAATGCCTCGAGCTGCGGCACGCTGATCGTCTCGATGTCGCCGCCGATGCTCCCCTCGCTGAACGTGAGCGCCATCCACGGCTCGAAGTGCGTGATGAGGCGCGGCTTCACGTTCGGGTGCGTGTACAGGTAGTAGTTCAAGCCGTCCGCGAAGGCGTCCATCAGCTTCCTGAGCCACGCCGGGCTCGCGGCGTACTTGGCCTTCATGGAATCGGGGTCGATGAAGAGCTTCATGCGCAGGTCGCGGTACACCATCGGCTCCCCTTCGACCTCGGCCATCCGCCCCATCGCGTTGATGTAGTTCGTCTCGACGCGGTTGAAGTCGTCCTCGGCCTGCGCGTACAGCGCGCCGAAGACGGCGTCGGCGTCCGTTTTTCCGTAGATGTGCGCGATCCCCCAATCGTCGCGGATGATCGTCACCCGCTGCGCCTCGCGCTCCCACCGCGCGACGTCGGCGCGCGGCGCCTGGGCGGGGAGCGTGGCGAGCGGACAGAGGAGAGCGAGCGAGAGCACGAGCGTCTTCATGAATGCTCCGGAAGCGTGAGGAGACGGCGACATGATGCCCGCGGGGATGCCACCCCGCAAGCCGCCGCGGGCATACGATCTGCGAAGGGCAGGCGGCAGACGCGCCCCACTCATGGCAGCATCCTCCATCGCGACCGGCACGACGTCTGCTCCGCAGGGTTCGCCCGCGCCCGCACCAAGCGCGCGCGGCCAGCGGCACATCCCGGCGCTCGACGGGGTGCGCGGGGTAGCGATCCTCCTCGTCTTCACCTATCACGCGCTCCGCGGCCTCCCCGTCGTCCGCTGGCACGAGGAGCTGATCAACCGCGCCGCCAACGCGGGGTGGGTCGGCGTGGACCTGTTCTTCGTGCTCTCGGGGTTCCTGATCACGGGGATCCTGCTCGAGGCGAAGGGGGGTACCCGCTATTTCCGGAGCTTCTACACGCGGCGCGTGTTGCGGATCTTCCCGCTGTACTTCGCCTGCGTCGCCCTCGTGATCTGGCTCGTGCCGGCGCTCCACCTCGCGACGCCGGCGGACGCGGCGACGCTCCGCTCGGAGCAGTGGTGGTACTGGACCTATCTCGTGAACGTCATGGTCGCGCGCCACGATTGGCCGAGCGCGGTGTGGAACACCGGGCACCTCTGGTCGCTCTCGATCGAGGAGCAGTTCTATCTCCTCTGGCCCGCCGTCGTGCTCGTGCTCGACGATCGCGCGCTCCTCCGGACCGCCGCCGCTCTCGTGCTCGGCGCCACGCTGCTCCGCGGCGCGCTCGTCATCGCGCACGCGTCCGCGACGGCCATCTACGTGCTCCTCCCTACGCGCATGGACAGCCTCGCCGCCGGTGCCGGGCTGGCCGTGCTCGCCCGCGCCCCCGGTGCGTGGGCGGCCCTCCGCCGCTGGGCCCCCGCCGCCGGCACGGTCGCGGCGCTCGCCCTCGCCGCGATCATCTACCGCGAGGGGATGCTCTACTCCGAACGCCGGCTCACGCAGCTCGCCGGCTACCCCGCGCTCGTCGCGCTCGCCGCCGTGACCATCGTCAGCGCGACGTCAGCGCCCGCGGGGAGCGTGCGCGCCTGGTTCTGGTCCCACCCGGTTTTGCGTTTCTTCGGCCGCTACAGCTACGGCCTCTACGTGTGGCACCACCTCGCGATCCCGCTCCTCCGCACCTACGTCCTCCCCGACGCCGCGCTCCCCGCCTTCCACGGCTCCCACCTCCCGGGGTACGCGCTGTTCTACCTCCTCGCCCTCGCGGTGAGCCTGGGCGTGGCGCTCGCGAGCTGGCACCTGCTCGAGCACCCCTTCCTCTCCCTCAAGCGGTTCGTCCCCTATCAGTGACAC
>JADGGM010000526.1 GCA_019689955.1 Gemmatimonadaceae bacterium | reverse complement strand
GCAACGTGAGTTCATGAGCTGTGCCTGCTTCGGTCAAGAGCGCCTTTGGCAAGTGATCTGCGGGCTATCATCTCCAAACCCCTCTGACGGCGCCGTTAGAGGGGTTGATCGCGCGACAGGCTGGGCACCCGCTTTGCCCGCCGCCAAGGTGTAAATGCGGTCCTCGTACCGGCCTCCTCCCCGGTATCGAGTGCATGCTTGGCAAGAGCGCTTCTCCGCGTTCCACGTATCGGTGCCCAACGACGCGGTCTTCCACAGCAGTGCTCGACCGCCCGGCGACCTGAGACGTCGCTCGCCGCATACGAAGCGCACCGGTATTGGGTTCGACGGGTCGAGTACGGTCCACGGCGAGTTCGACGCGCACGGACCCCTGCCCAGCGCACTGACTTATCGAGGGTAGCTTCGCATCGGCATAAGGGAGGGAAGCGACCCGGTAATCACTTGGGCGTGTAGCCGCCAGACTACCTCCTCAGCGCCGCGCTTGTAGACTGTGACACACACCAATTCTCCCGCCGGGTCGCGTACCTCCCAGAATCTTTCGCGCCGTTTTACTACGAAGGCTCCAGCTCCTTTCACGTCGCGGGTATGAGTGTCGGGTGGCCGATCAACCATGATCCTACCTCCAGCTGCTTGACCGGGGCCGAGGCGCAGGGCTAGCTTCAACGAGCGAGCGGCCTCCGGGTACGTTCGTGTTTCCGACTGGCCGGTTCTTCGTGGTGGGAGAGCGGCCAGTTTCCATTGGTGCCCTGCTGTATATATCGTAATAGACGGCGATTTGCTTGTCAATGTGGAGATAGACATCGGGTGGACTTCAAGACCGCTACTGACCGTCTCACTGCCTGCATCGGCCACGCCGACATCGCCGAGGCCGCGGGGGTTTCGGTCCAATCGATTCGGCAGGCGCGCCTCGATCCAACCAATCCGAGCTACCGCTCTCCGCCGCCGGGTTGGGAAAGCGTGCTCGCTAGGCTCGCGCGCGAGCGGAGCCGATTGCTGAAGACACTGGCGGATGCGCTGGAGCGGCGCTCTCCGTAGCTTCGGGGGGGCGTTGAAGGTCGCGCTGGGGCGCCGGTCGGCGGCCAGCCTCGCCTGGAGGTCCCCGTCCGAGCGGGCTCCCGCCGGGATATCGCCACGAGCGTCGCTTCGTGTACATTGCTCAAAGGATGGGAGACTTCCGTTCGCCCAGTGGCAATGGCATCACAAACCTCGGTCGGAATGAGGCGCCGAGATCTGGAGACATCATGGACGATACAAGCCCAAAAGCCAGGGAAGTCCAGATTGGCATTTACCAACGGATGACCGGTGCGCAGCGGCTCGCGTTGGCGCTTGACATGAGCGACACCTTGCGCCGGTTGGCGCTCGCTCGCTTGCGCCAGGAGCATCCGGACTGGACGGAGTGGGAGCTCAAGCGCGAGTTGTTGCGCTATGCCTTCCTCACGTCGGATGGGCCTCGGGTCGAACTGCCGCCGTTGCTCCGGTGACAATGCATGAGGTGCTCCGACGCATGCTCGGAGCAATCGATCGGGCGGGGGTTCCGTACATGCTGACGGGATCGATCGCGGCTTCTTACTACGGCGCCCCGCGCGGGACACAAGATATCGACGTCGTCGTCGCGCCGACCGGGGACCAGCTCCGTGCTCTCGTCGCGATCTTGGCGGTGAACGAGTATTACGTCGATGAGGACGCCGCCCTTGAGGCGCAGCGACATCGCGGGCAGTTCAACGTCATCGACCTCGCGACCGGCTGGAAGGTCGACGTCATCATGCGGAAGGAGCGCCCCTTCAGTCAGGAAGAGTTCGACCGTCGGACAAGAGCAGATTTCGAGGGGCTTCAGCTTACGATCGCGACGATCGAGGACCTGATCATCGCGAAGCTGGAGTGGGCGAGGCTGGGGCAGTCACAGCGCCAGATCGACGACATAGCGAGGTTGCTCGAAGTCCGTGAAGGTAGCCTGGATCGAGCATACCTGGCGCGATGGGTTCAACAGCTCGGGTTGCAGGAGCAGTGGACAGCTGCTTGTCGAAAGGCGGAACGGCCAACCGGGTGATACGATCGAACTGGAGCGATAGGCCGGCTCCGCTTCGAACTCAGAAGCGACGCACCACCCCCAGCCTCACCAGATTCGCTCCGAGCCGGATGTCGTTGCCATCCTCCCGGCTCTTCTCCCGCTGCATGAGCTCCGTCCGGCGGTAGCCGCCGACGACCTGCCAGGACCGCGCGATCGCGTACGCCCCGCCGAGATCAACGTCCAGGTGGCTCTGTGTCAGCCGGACCACGCCCCCCTCGTTGCGAAGGCTGTTGATCCACGGCAGATACCCACCGGAGATCCGCGCGCGTAACACGAACCGCTCGGCGAGCGGATACCGCACCCGCACACCGATGATCGGCACCGGCAGCTCCTGCGTCACGAAATCCTCTTTTGTTTCGCGTCCCACGCTCGTCGGAGCGATCGTGCCGCGCAGCTTGAACGTGAGTAGCATCGCCGTCAGCCCCAGGGTGCCTGACACCGTACCACCCCGCCCGATCGCGAAGAAGTCCTTCCGCCACGCCACGTCGATGCGCAGGAAGTTCGGGAAGTCGGTGCGCGTCGCGAGCGTGCTCCCCGCGGCGAGCGTCGTCCCGTTGAAGAGGACGTCGCGCGTCAGGCGCGTCGTACCGTTCAGCGTGTAGCTCGCCAGCGAGAGCTCGAATCCGCTCCCCCGAGCCGGGTGGTACGCGACGTCGAGCGCGAGCGTGTGTGTCCGTCGGACGCCGAGATCGCGCCGGAAGTGGAGCCGCGTCCCATCGAGCGTCCCCTCGCGCACCTGCACCCACCCGCTCGGCGCGCCGAGCGTTCCCTCGAGGCCGATCGCCCACGTGCTCGCCGGGCGGCCCTGCGCCGCGGCAGGGGAGGAGCGTAGCACGCAGATCACCAGCGATACCAGCGAGACGGTACCGAGTGCACGCATAACCGCCCTCCCTCACGTGACAGAGCCGGCGCCGAGCCTCCGGGACCGCCCACCCCCTC
>JADGGM010000525.1 GCA_019689955.1 Gemmatimonadaceae bacterium | reverse complement strand
GAGCAATACCGCGCCGCGCTGCGCGATGCGCTCGCGCACCGCGCGGCGAGCCCCGAGGCGGCGATGCGCGACACCCTCGGGCTCCTCCTCGCCAACCATTCCCCCCGCGCGCGCGTCCTCGACACGCTCTACCTCCGGGAGATGGACGCGGCGAAGTCGCTCGCCTTCTTCAAGAGCCGCTTCGCCGACGTGACGGGGTTCACCTTCGTGATCGTCGGCGCGTTCACCCCCGACTCGATCAAGCCGCTCGTCGAGCGCTACCTGGGCGGGCTCCCGGCCTCCGGGCGCCCGGCGGTCTGGCGCGACACGGGGGTGCGCCCGCCGGCCGGCATCACGGTGCGCGTGCTCCACAAGGGGCGCGAGCCCAAGGGGTCGACGACGATCGTCTTCCTCGGCGGCGCAGACACCACGCGCGCCGAACGCCTCACGCTCCTCGCGCTCTCGAACGTCCTGCAGCAGCGCCTCTGGGAACGGCTGCGCCAGCAGCTCGGCGGCGTGTACGGCGTCTCCGTGCATGCGGAGCAGGACGCGGTCCCGACGCCGCACTACCGGATCTTCGTCGGCTTCGGCGCGGACCCGGCGCGGATGGACGAGCTGGTGAACGCGGTCTTCAGCGAGATCGACAGCCTCAAGACCGCCGGCCCAACCGCCGAGGAACTGGAGAAGTTCAAGGAGGAGCAGCGCCGTGGCCGCGAGACCGCCATTCGCACCAACCAATATTGGCTCCAGGTGATCGCGCTCTACGACCAGCGCGGATGGCCCCTCCCCGAGATCCTCGACGCCGATCGCCGCACCGAGTCGATCACGGCGGAGCAGATCCAGGCCGCCGCCCGCCGCTACTTCGATACGTCGCACTACGTGCAGGTCACCCTCCTCCCCGAGGAGCCGACCACCTGACCGTACGGTAACGGGCGCTGCACCGCGCGTTGCGGCGCCTGGGTGGTGACAACACATGGCGCACGCTCCGCGGAGCGTGCGCCATGTGTCATCATGGAGTACCGACGAGTACCGGCGCCGCGCGAGCTCCCGCCTAAGGGTCGGCCCCATCTCGTGGGTACTTACCGTAGGGGCGCTCTCCGCCCCACGCACGCGCTCCCCATCGCTCCACCCTGGTGTGACCTCCCGCCGGCTCCTCATGGCGCTCCCACAGCCATCGCTCCCCGATGACGGCCTGATTGCCCGCATCCGTGCGGGCGACGAGGAGGCCTTCGAGGCGCTCGTGCTGGAGCATTACAACGGGCTGTGCGTCTTCGCCGCGCGGATCGTCGGCACCGATGCCGCGGCCGAGGAGATCGTGCAGGACGTGTTGATGCGCATCTGGCAGCGGCGCGAGCGGTGGCGCGTCGGCGGATCGCTGGCGAGCTATCTCTACGTGGCCGTGCGCAACCGCGCCCTGAACGCGATGCGTAGCGCGCGCTATCACCGGCGCTGGGAGGAGCACGCTGCCGCCGAGCTCGCGATGCTCGCCCCCGAGCTCGAGACCGGCCTCGCGGACGAGGACGTGCGCGTCGCGGAGCTCATGGCGGCGATCGACCGGGCGATCCAGGAGCTCCCGCCGCGGTGCCGACAGGCGTTCCTCCTCCGGCGGCAGCACCACCTGAGCTACGCCGAGATCGCGCGCGTGATGGAGATCGCGCCGAAGACGGTCGAGGTCCAGATCGGGCTCGCGCTCAAGACGCTGCGCAAGAAGCTCGCCGACTGGCTGTGACGCGCGAGGAGCGGCGCCCCATCTAAGGGTGCCGCCCGATCCGTGTGTGGATGGACGGAGAGCATCACCGTCACCGCGACTTCCACACATGACCACCGACATCGACTGGGCCCTCCTCGATCGCTACTTCGCCGGCGGCTGCACCCCCGAGGAGGCGGCGGCCGTTCAGCGTTGGGCGGAGCGCGATCCGAGGAACGCCGACACGCTCGCCGCGGCGCGAACGATCTGGGAGAAGGCCGGGGCGCTCCCCCGCCGCTTCGATGCGCACGCGGCGCTCCGCACCATGCGCGCGCGGCTCGGCCACGCCTCCGCGCAGGCGTCGGCGCCCGCGCTGCGCCTGCACCCGCTCGCGCCGCCGCGCGAGGAGCGCCGCGCGCGCTGGTGGGCGATCGCCGCGGCCGCGGTGGTCGCCGCGCTGGGCGGGACGGTGTTCGTCCGCGCCGTCCCGCGCCCGCCCGAGGCGCCGGCGCAGGCCGAGATGCCCGCGCACGAGTACGCGACCACCACCGGGCAGCGCGCCGACATCCTCCTCCCGGATGGGACGCGCGTCTCCCTCAACGTCGCCAGCGAGCTCCGCGTCCCCGCAAGCTACGGCGTCGGGGCACGGGACGTGTATCTCAGTGGTGAGGCCTTCTTCGATGTCCGCCACGACGCCAGGCACCCCTTCCGCGTGCACACGCCCGGCGCGATCGCCGAGGACCTCGGCACGGCGTTCGTCGTGCGCGCCTACGCGGCCGACTCCGCATCCACGGTCGTCGTCGCCTCCGGGCGCGTCGCGGTGCGCGGCCGGGCGACGGACGCCAGGCAGCGCGCCGCGCTCGGCCGCGGACAGCTCGGGCGCGTCGACGCCGCCGGCCGCGTGAGCGTCGTCCCCGCCGTGAACGTCGCCGACTACACCGCGTGGCGGGCCGGCCGCCTCATCTTCCGCCAGACCCCGCTCGCCGACGTCGCGCGCGAGCTCGAGCGGTGGTACGGCGTGCGGGTCACCGTCGCCGACTCCGCGCTCGCGGCCACCCCGGTCACCGGGACCTTCGTCGACCAGCCGCTCGACGCCGTGCTCACCGTCGTCGCGCGCTCGCTCGACGTCCGCTATTCCCGCCAGGCGACCCACGTCCGCTTCTCGCTCAAGCCCGCGCGGCATTGAGCGCGGGGCGTCGGCCATCCAGTTGGACGATCTCGGCCCTCTTCCACATCTCTGAGGAGCACGCAGGTGCACACGTCACTCACTCGCGGTGCGGCGATGATGGGCTTCATCCTCGCGATCGGAGCACCGGTCCGCGCGCAGAGCACCGCCGCGTCCC
>JADGGM010000004.1 GCA_019689955.1 Gemmatimonadaceae bacterium | reverse complement strand
TCTCGAAATGCCGGATTCGGACTCTTCACCGTCCGCGCCCAGAGCCAGGCGATCACCGTGAGCTGCTTCCCCACATACGGCTTGAGATCCGGCCGCCCCTTCGCCATCTCGGCCGTCACCTCGATCTTCGGATACAGGTGCCCGATCCGCTTCTCCGCCTCGTCGCGCATCCACTTCCCGTAGTACCGCACGTCCTCGGCGAGCCCCTGTGCCCCCTTCCATTCGCGCGCGATGAGCGTCTGCTCATTGCGCGCCTGCGGGTTCACCGGCGGACAGCCTGCGAACCGCGGCGGGATCTCGATCATCGCCTTGTTGATCAGCACTGCCACGGGATTGAGATCGCTCGCGTACGCCTCGAGCCCCAGCCGCTGCGCCTCGAGCGGCAGTGCGCCCCCGCCCGCGAACGGATCATGGAACGCGGGCAGCTTGTGCCGGTCGAACAGCTCCTTCGCCCGCGGGTGGTCCACGTTGTCCGCACAGGCACGCCGCCAGCTCTGCCAGATCTCCGCGCGCGCCCGCTCCAGCACCTCCTCGTTGGTGGTGTTCTCCCACTGCACGAGATCTTCAATGATCTTGAACAGCCGCTCGCGCTCCTTCTGCTGCGCCTTCTCCGTGGGAAAGAGATCCGGCAGCGACGACGGGTCGTCCACCATCTGCGCGAAGATCACCGCCCGCGCCGCCGCCAGCGGCCGGCGCGCCCACCAGAGGTGCAGCGTGCTCGGGTGCCCGTGGCGGATGGACTTCTCACGCGCCGCGGCCTTGTTGATCGCCTCGAGCGGGAGGGCAACTTCGATCAGTTTCTTTCTCTGAACCACGATATCTCTCCCAATCTCTTTGCGGTCGCGTCAGGCGAGCACGAGCCGCACTCGCTCGGTGCGCAGCATCTCGAACGGGTTCATGAACTGCACGCCCAATCCGATGCACACGTTCGGGATGGGCACGGTGTTTCGCCTGGTCGGGTTGGCATTTTCGAGCGTTACCACCACGTCTCTATGCGCGTGGGCGCGAGCGATCAGGTAGTAGTCTGCGTCCTGAAGAAACTTCGAGACCGCAGCCTGGGTATAGTTCTGCTTCGTGACCCAGGTGCTCACAGCCTGGAGCGACGGCAACATCGCCGGGTCTGTGGGCAAGAACAGGGACCCTCGCCGAGCGGTCGCCCACGCCGCCAACTCGTCATTCCCCGCTTCCAACTCGCCCCCGACCTGTTCGACACTCCTGACAGTGCCCTTGGCAATCGCGCGGTCGATCCAGTCCCAGAACCCAGGACAGATGTCGAAGCCGTAGTGCCGCTTTCGCCCCTCGATGAACACGTTCGCGTCGAGCAAGTACGCCATTCACGCCACCGTTTGCACGTGACGACTGAACCGGTCGAACGTCTCCAGCTTGCTGATCCCGAGCATCTGCATGGCGTCGCGGTAGAGCGTGTGCCCTTCCAGCGTGCTCGCGACGAGCGCGGACGCGAAGCGCTTGCTGACGCGCACGGCCTCGGTGAGATGGAAGTTCCCACCGCTCCCGCGATCGATGCTGAGGAGGCGATTCAGCTCCGCCTCGTACGCCGCGCGGAACTCGTTTGCCGTCAGCACGCGGAGATCGCGCAAGCGTCGCAGGATGACGAGCGTGCTCACCTTGAACCGGCGCGCATGTCGCGCGAGCGCCTCGTCCAATGGCTCACGGTGATCGATCTCCCGCGCGAGAACGGCTTCGGGCACCAGCAACTCGGCGGCGACCCGATTGCACCAGGTTTCGACGTCGCCATCGGCCGCGCTGGCCGGCGTGGCGTCGGTCAATGCCGACTGGCCGAGCCACAGGTGTCCCAGCTCGTGGGCGAGCGTGAACATCTGGGCCGCCTTGGTATCGGCGCCGTTGATGAAGATGAGGGGAGCGAGCCGGTCCGCGATGGCAAAGCCGCGGAACTCGGCGGGGTCGAGGCGACGGCGCGTGTTGTTGTAGACCACGCCGCTCACCATCACCAGCACCCCGATCTCCTCGGCCTGCGCGATGAAGGTCCGGAGCGCCTCAGTCCAAGTGGGACACGCACGCCTCGCCTCGAGGTCAAAGCCGAGCGCGTCCCGGATGGTCCCCGCCGCTTCGGCAACCGGCGTGGCGAGGCTCAGGGAACCCACGAAATCACGCTCCGCCTCTCCGGCCGCAAGCGCGTAGTCACGGTACCACTCCTGGCGGCCCTGACACATATAGATCGTGTCGAACAGGTTGGGGCTGGGCGGCCGGCGGTCCCCGTGTCCAACGCGGAAGTCCGGGATCGGCAGCCGCTCCACGGGCGGTTCGGGAAGGAACAGATAGCCGACGGGCACGTAAACAGCGCGCGCGAACCGCTCCACCTGGCGCAGGGTGGGCTGGGCAGAGCCCGCCTCCCAGGCGGCGAGGCGTGGGAACTTGCGCTCAAGCGCCTTGCGCGGGAGGCCGGCCCGTTCCCTGGCCCAGGTCAACAGTTCCGGCTTTATGGGCGCGACGGTCATGCTCCGAATCTACTTCCAGGGGCTGTCATCGCGGCTCCTCGGCGCGCGCCAGGAGCTCGGCGAAATCGTAGTTGACGCTGGTGACACCGAAGTCCGGTTCCCTGCTGAAGGGCCGGCGCAGGTAGCGCACCCGGTGGCGGTCGCCGTCCAGGAGCTCCACGAGCGCCAGGATGAAGTCGTCCGGCTTGTTCAGGGAGTAGAGGATCTCGTTCTTGGTCACGGTCACCGTGTCGGCACCGGCTACCCTGCCCTTCACCTCGATGAACCGCAGCCGCCCCCGGTCGGGGCCCGAGACCACGCGGCTTTCGATGTCGTAGCCCAGCTTCTCCATCTCGCGGTCCACCGGGTCATAGCCCAGCGCGCGCTCGACTTCCATCACGGCGGCACGGGCACGGGCCGCAATGGCCTGGGTGTCTACCGGGGTAGTCGGCTGGGGAGCGGGCTTCCCAGCCATGACCGCGAGCAGGCCGGCCGGAACGACCACGAACCCGCCGAGCGTCACCGGCGGCAGTGCCGAAATCTGCGATTCGCAGTCGAGCTCCGCGAGCCGCTTCGCGAGCCGGGCGTGGAGCTCGTCGGCACGACGCCGAGCTTCCTGCGAGTTGAGCCGAGCGCCGGGCTTGCCCGCCTGCTCGCGCGCCTTGAGCTCCTCGGCGCGGTGATCCCACCATGCGATCTCCTTCGTCAGCCGGTCCTTGACCGCGGCGCGGGTCTTGTCGATCCAGGCGAGCCGGCGCGTGCGGACTTCCTGAACATGCTCGGGGACCACTTCGGCGATCGCGTGGCCGATCGCCGTCTTCTCCAGGTCGCGCGTGATCCAGGCGCACTCGGGCCGCGCCAGGATCGCCGCCGGATTCGGCTCGGCGTCGCGGAGCGGGCGGTAGTCCAGGTAGGGTGCGTAGTGGATGTGGCGCGCGTTGCCCGCGGCATCCATCTCGACGTACAGCACGCGACGCGAGACCGTGCGCCGCTCGCCGGACGGCAGGACGCCCGCGTCCTGGATCGCGTGCTCCAGCGCGAAGAGGACGCGGACGGCCGTCCCCGAGTCCCGCTCGTCCACCAGAACGGTGCCGCGCTTGAGCAGGTCTCGATGCCGTTCCAGGCTCAGGTCCAACACGGCGTCCAACAGCGGGTGACCGGGGCACACGAACGCTGCGAGCGGCTGACCCGGCGGTGCGATCAGATCCTTCTCGAACACGATGCGCTCGTACCGCGCCAGCACGGGATCGCCCGTTCCGATCTGGCGATCGCGATTCCGGACGGCAGCCGGAACGTGCGTCACCTCGTAGCGACGCGGTTCCCGTTCGCGAACCGTGCCACCAAGCCGCCGGAACGCTTCGAGGAAGAACGACTCGATGTAGTGCGGCTGGAGCCGGCGCGCTTCGGCACGTTCCATCTCCTCACGCACTCGGGCGACGCGCGTCGCGTCCATGGTGTCGTGCGCGAGCGCGCGCTCTTCGATGAGCGACTGAAGGTGTCCGCGATCGACGCCGTGCTCGACGACTCGCGTGAGGCGCGCACGAACATCCGGCTGGTCACCGTACCGCACTGCCTCGAGCAGCAACTCGCGGAGCGGCTTCCCGTCGAACTGGAGCTTGCCGAGCACGTCGAAGACCTGTCCACCGAGGGCCGCTCGCGCTTCCTCCAACTTCTCCAGGAGGCGACGGTACACGTCCCCTTCGCGCGTCTCCTCGGCCACGAGGTTCCAGAGGTGGCAGACTTCCGTCTGACCGATGCGGTGGATGCGACCGAATCGTTGCTCCAGCCGGTTGGGGTTCCACGGCAGGTCGTAGTTCACCATCAGGTGCGCGCGCTGGAGGTTGATCCCCTCTCCGGCGGCGTCCGTGGCGAGCAGCACCTGCACCTCGGGATCGTGCAGGAACGTCTCCTGCGCCTTGCGGCGGTCCTCGCGGCCCATGCTGCCGTGAATGACGACGACAGCCTGCGGGCGCCCGAGCAGTGAGCCGATCTGCCGCTCCAGATAGGTGAGCGTGTCGCGGTGCTCGGTGAAGATGACGATCTTCTGCCGTGGCGACGGAACCGGTTTGGGAATCGGTCCCGCGCCATACGGGATTCGCGTCGTTTCGGCTACGCGACCGCCGACCGCGGTGGGGGTGAAGAGCTCACTGAGAAGGTTTGCGAGCTCGCGCCACTTGGTGTCCTGGCCGCTGCGGCGGACGTCAGCCGCGAGCGCTTCGAGACGCCCGAGGGTCGCGATCTCCTGTTTCAGCTCCGCGACCGATGCGGCGGCCGTGGCCTGATCGAGGACCTCCTCCTCAACGGACGCGATCTCGTTCTCCGGCGCGTCGTCCAGATCCTCGATGTCATCCGCGTCGAGCTGCGGGCCGGCGGCGATTGGCACCGGCGCTCGGGGTTGCCCTCCGCGCTGCAGGAGCTCGAGCTCGCGAAGGCGCTTCTCGAGCCGCTCGCGGCGCCGGCGCAGCGACTGGTAGATCGCCTCGGGGGAAGACGCGAGCCGCCGCTGGAGGATGGTGAGAGCGAATCCGACCGTGCCGGCACGCTTGTCGTTCTCCAACGCGTCCGCGCGGTTGAACTCTTCTCGGACGTACTCAGTCACTTCCTTGTACAGGCGCGCCTCGCCGTCGGAGAGCTTGAAGGGCACCGTGTACGCGATACGCTCGGGGAACAGCGGACGCCCATCGAACTTGAGGAGGTTCTCCTTGACCATCCGGCGCATGAGGCCCGAGACATCGACCTGGTGCACGCCGTCGCGGAAACGCCCCTCGAAGCGGTCACCGTCCAGCAACGCAAGGAAGAGCTGGAAGTCCTCCTCCTTCCCGTTGTGTGGGGTGGCCGTCATCAACAGGAAGTGGCGCGTGAGTCCCGACAGGAGCTGCCCCAGTCGGTAGCGCTTCGTGTACTTCACCTCGCCGCCGAAGAACGTGGCAGAAAGCTTGTGGGCCTCGTCGCAGATCACCAGGTCGTACCGACAATCCGGGGCGGCGAGCTTCTGCTGGACGTCTTCGTTGCGGGATAGCTTGTCGAGCCGGGCGATCGCGAGATCGTTCTCGAGAAACCAGTTGCCGGTTCGTGCCGCCTCGAGCTTGTCGTTGGTGAGGATCTCGAACGGCAGGTGGAAGCGGCGGTGCATTTCGTCCTGCCATTGTTCCACGAGACTTCCAGGGCAGACCACGAGGCAGCGCTTCAGGTCCCCGCGCGCGATCAGCTCCTTGATGAGAAGGCCGGCCATGATCGTCTTGCCGGCGCCGGGATCGTCGGCGAGGAGGAAGCGAAGCGGCTGCTGCGGGAGCATCGCTTCGTAGACGGCGGTGATCTGGTGGGGGAGAGGCTCCACCAGTGAGGTGTGCACCGCCAGCACCGGATCGAACAGATGCGCGAGCCGGATGCGGTGGGCCTCCGAGGCGAGGCGGAAGAGCGCACCATCGCCGTCGAAGCTCCAGGGGCGGCCTTCTTCTACGAGCTCGAGTCGTGCCTCGTCGTGCCGGTACAGGATCTCGTCGGCGACCCGGCCATCTGGGCGCCGGTAGACGAGGGTGAGCGCGTCAGATCCGTGCCACTGAACGCTGACAACTGTTACGGAGGCGTCCGGGAGGATCCCCCGAACCGTCGCCTCGGGGGTGAGGGTTTCGAGTTTCAAGAATCAGAGCCCCTTATCGGCCTGCAGACCAATGGTTGGTCGTATTCTGGTTGGGTTGCACAGAGCGCGCTGCGGGTGCCAACGGAAGCGCGCTTTGCTGCGGGGCGTTTGGGAAGATGCGGCTGGCAAGCGCGGCGAGCAAGGCCGCTTCCTTATGGCAACGTCGCGCGCCACTGCCAATTCCGCCTCGCACGCATCGGGTGCGCTCGCGCGAGTCGCTTGACGGAGGCATCGACGCGCTACGGTCACCAAGTGCTGGTGAGCCGCTTGGGACAAGCCCGGACTGCACTGGCCTCGGACGGCTGTCCCATGGACTGAGTCGCGTGCCACGTGCACCTGAACATGCCGGTTGAAGGCACAATGCGTGTCGCGCGTCGTAGTCGTGGTGCAGGCTAGTGCCTAGTAGGCACATCTGCCTATCCCCGCACGGCCGGGACCTCACCACACCCCCCACGAACGAGCGACGAGCGGCGCCGTTCGTCCCGCTACTTGCTCGCCCCCTTCACCGGCCTCGCGATCACCGCGAACGACGAATCCAGCATCGGCACCCGCCGCACCACCGCGTCCCACGCCCGCCCGATCACGCTCGGCTTCGCCCGCGGCTTCGGGTCCCCCATCACCCGCTCCACCCGAAACCCGTATCGCGACTCGAGCAGCCGCGGCAGCGTGCTCGGCGCATAGTAGAAGAGATGATGAAACGTGTCGTAGTGCTTCCCGCGCCGCTTCTTGAGCCCCGCCTTCCCCAACGCGCTCTTGAACGTCGACGCCGCCGACGCGATGTTCGGCACCCCGATGTACAGCACCCCACCCGGCCGCAGCAACCGATGACACAACCGCAGATAGTCGCCCGGGTTCTTCGGGTGCTCCAGCACCTGATCGAGGTACACGCAGTCGTACGCACCACACTCCAGCGGCAGCGCGAACAGATCCCCCGTGTACACCGTCGCCCCCACCTTCTTCGCCACGCGCGCCGTCGTCACCGGATCGACATCGTACCCCTCCACCTGCCACCCGCGCGCCTTCGCCACCTGGAGCTCCAACCCGTCCCCGCACCCGATCGAGAAGAACCGCCCCGGCGCCATGAACCGCTCCAGCGCCGCGACGTTCGCCGTCTTGTGCGCCAGCCGCCGCGCCTTCCGCTCCGGCGACTCCAGCTCCTCCTGGATGTACGTCGCGTAGTACTCGGCGAGATACGCGTCCGTGTACTGCGGGTTCATGAACCGCACCCCGCACGCCCTGCACCGCGCGATGCGCGCCCCGCGATAGTCGTGATCGTGCGCCGCGATGGCCGTGGACCCGCACAACGGACACGCCGTGAGCGGCGGGTCGAACGCCGTCGCCGGGATCGTCACGCCGGCTCCTCCGCGGGCTCGAGCGCGCGGAACTCGTACCGCACCCCCACGCGCCTCAGGAGCGCCACCATCCGCCCGAGCGCGAGCCCCATCACCGCGAAGTAATCGCCGTCGATCCGTTCGACGATCGTCGCGCCGTACCCCTGGATGCCGTACGCCCCCGCTTTGTCCATCGGCTCCCCGGTCCCGACGTACGCGATGATCTCCGCCTCCGTCAGCTCGCGAAACGTCACCGTCACTGCCTCCACCCCCGACTCCACCCGCCCGTCGCGCGCCACGGCGACGGCGGTGAACACGGTGTGCGTCCGCCCGCTCAACTGACGGAGCATCCGCACGGCGTGCGCGGCGTCGCGCGGCTTGCCGAGCACTTCCCCATTGATCACCACGATCGTGTCCGCGGAGATGACCACCGCGTCGGGGTTCCGCTCGGCGATCACGCGGCCCTTCTCCCGCGCCAATCGCTCGGCGTGCGCGTTTGGCGGTTCGCCGGGGAGGTACGACTCGTCGATGTCCGCCGGCATCACCTCGTGCGGGATCCCGATCATCGCGAGCAGCTCGCGCCGGCGGGGCGAGCTCGAGGCGAGGATGACGCGCACCGTCACCGCTCCAGCCAGAGCGTCACCGGCCCGTCATTCACCAGGTCCACCTCCATCATGGCGCCGAACTCCCCCGTCTCCACCGTCACGCCGCGCTCCCGCAGCATCGCCACGAACCGCTCGTACAGTGCTTCGGCCACCTCCGGGCGCGCGGCATCGATGAAGCTCGGCCGGCGCCCCTTCTGCGCGTCGCCGTAGAGGGTGAACTGCGACACCACGAGCAACGCCCCCTGCACGTCCGAGAGCGCGAGGTTCATCTTCCCCTCGCTGTCCCCGAACAGGCGGAGGCCGATGACCTTGTCGGCCATCCACGCGAGCTGGGCGTCGCCATCGGTGTGGGTGAAGCCGACCAGGAGGCAGAAGCCTGTCCCGATGCGGCCGGTCACGCGTCCGTTCACCCGCACCTCGGCGCGGGAGACGCGTTGCAGGAGGACTCGCATGCTCAGCGCGTCCGGGCGCTGCGCACGGTCACGCGCCCGCGGCCCCGGCCCGGGCGCGCGCGGGCCGCTCGGCCGCGGGACGCCACCCCATGGAGCGCATCGTCGCGTCGAGCCCCTCGTCGAGCGACACGACGGGCTCGTAGCCCAGGAACTTCCGCGCGCGCTCGACCGACGCGAGCGAGTCGCGCACGTCCCCCGCACGCGCGGGCTCGTAGCGCGCCTCCACCGTCGCCCCGGCGAGCGTGCGGATGCGGTGCCAGAGCATGTTCACGCTGATCCGGTCCCCGCACCCCACGTTGTACACCTCGCCGAGCGCGGACTCCGGGGCCTCGCACGCGAGGAGGTTCGCGCGCACCACGTTCGCGATGTACGTGAAGTCGCGCGTCTGCTCCCCGTCGCCGAAGATCGTCGGCGGCTCTCCCGCGAGCGCCGCGGTGATGAACTTGGGGACCACCGCCGCGTACTGCGAGGTGGGGTCCTGCCGCGGGCCGAACACGTTGAAGTAGCGGAGCGCGATCGTCGGCACGCCGAACGTCGCGTGGAACGCCCGGCAGTACTGCTCCCCCGCGAGCTTCGCCACCGCGTAGGGCGAGAGCGGGCGCGCGACCATCTCCTCGCGCTTCGGGAGCTCGGGGGTGTTCCCGTACGCGGACGACGACGCGGCGTACACCACCCGCTTCACCTTCGCGTCCCGCGCCGCCATGAGCACGTTGAGCGTCCCGGTCGCGTTCACCGCGTGCGAGGCGACGGGGTCGCGCACGGAGCGCGGCACCGAGGGGAGCGCGGCCTGGTGGAGCACGTAGTCCGCGCCGGCGATCGCGCGCGCGCAGGTGGCCGGGTCGGTGATCGAGCCCTCGACGAGGGTGAACCGCCCCGCGAACGGGGCGAGGTTCTCGCGCCGCCCGGTCGAGAAGTCGTCGAGCACGACGACGTCGTGTCCAGCCGCGAGGAGATGCTCCACGAGGTGCGAGCCGATGAAGCCCGCGCCCCCGGTCACGACGTAGCGCATGACGAGAGAGGGAAAGGGTCGACGGTCAGTACCACCACGGGCCCCGCGTCACTCCACCGTCACCGACTTGGCGAGGTTGCGGGGCTGGTCCACGTTCGCGCCGCGCTTCACGGCAATGTAGTACGCCAGGAGCTGCAGCGGCACCGAGGCGACGATCGGGGTGAACATGTCGATCGTCTCGGGGATCCGGAACTCGTAGTCGAGCTTCCCCGCCAGCGCCTGCTCGTGGCGGCTCGTCAACGCGATCACCCGGCCGCCGCGCGCTTTCACTTCCTGGATGTTCGAGACGATCTTGTCGAACACGGAGTCGTGCGGGGCGATGAAGGCGACGGGCATGTTCTCGTCGATGAGCGCGATGGGCCCGTGCTTCATCTCGGCCGCGGGATACCCCTCGGCGTGAATGTAGCTGATCTCCTTGAGCTTGAGCGCCCCCTCGAGCGCCGCGGGGAAGTTGTAGCCGCGCCCCAGGTACAGGAAGTTGGCCGCATCCTTGAAGTCGTCGGCGATCTTCTCGATCTCGTCGGCGCGCTGGAGCACGTCCTCGATCTGCCGCGGGAGCGCCTGCATCGCCTCCACGATCCGGCGTCCCCCCGCCTCGGAGAGCCCGCGCAGCCGCGCGAGACGGAGCGTGAAGAGGGCGAGCGCGGTCACCTGGCTCGTGAACGCCTTGGTCGACGCGACCCCGATCTCCGGTCCGGCGTGAATGTAGATCCCGCCATCCGACTCGCGCGCGATGGTCGAGCCGACGACGTTCACGATCCCGATCGTCCGCGCGCCGCGCTGCTTCGCCTCACGCATCGCGGCCAGCGTGTCGGCCGTCTCGCCGGACTGCGAGATGACGATGCACAGCGTGCGGGGCGTGATGATGGGGTTCCGGTAGCGGAACTCGGAGGCGTACTCCACCTCCACGGGGATGCGCGCCAGCTCTTCGATCATGAACTCGCCGATCAGCGCCGAGTGCCAGCTCGTGCCGCAGGCGGTGATGACGATGTTGTCGAACTGGAGCAGCTGCTCGTCGGTGAGGTTCAACCCGCCGAGCTTCGCGGTCCCGGCCTCGACGAGGAGGCGGCCGCGCATGGTGTTCTCGATCGTGGTGGGCTGCTCGAAGATCTCCTTGAGCATGAAGTGCGGGAACCCACCGCGCTCGATCATGTCGAGGTCCCAGTCGATGCTGCTCACCGCGCGCGTCATCGGGACGGCGTTCATGTCGATGATGCGGTAGCCGTCGCGCTCGAGCACGGCGAGGTCGCCGTCGTCGAGGTAGATGACCTGCCGGGTGTGGGCGAGGATGGCGGAGACGTCGCTGGCGACGAAGTACTCTCCCTCGCCGAGCCCCACGAGGAGCGGGCTCCCCTTGCGCGCGGCGACGATCTTGTTCGGGTCCTTGCTGGAGACGACGGCGATCCCGTACGTTCCTTCGACTTTGCGCAGCGCCTCGATGACCGCGGTCTCGAGGTCGTCGTCGAAGAACTCCTCGATGAGGTGCGCGAGCACCTCGGTGTCGGTGTCGGAGCGGAAGGTGTGCCCCACGTCCTCGAGCGCCTGGCGGAGCGCGGAGCCGTTCTCGATGATCCCGTTGTGGACCACCGCGATGTCGCCGTCACACGAGACCTGCGGGTGCGCGTTGCAGAAGTTGGGGGCGCCGTGGGTGGCCCACCGCGTGTGGGCGATGCCGAGCGTGCCGTGCACCGGCGCCGCGGCGACGAGCGACTCGAGCTCCACGATCTTCCCCGCGGCCTTCCGCGTCTCGACCCCCTTGCCGTTCATGATCGCCACGCCGGCCGAGTCGTAGCCACGATACTCGAGGCGCTTGAGCCCTTCGATCAGGAGCGGCGAGGCAATGCGAGGTCCGATGTAGCCGACGATTCCGCACATATGAGTCTTCGATGGAGTTGAGCGTCAGCGAAGCGCGTCCAGCGGGGTGCGGGAGCGCGCCACGAGATCGCGTGCATCTGCTTCCGTGGGTGCCTCGGCGATCACCCGCACGATCGGCTCCGTTCCGGACGGCCGAACGTGCACCCAGCGATCGCGCCACGACAGCCTGAGCCCGTCCTGCGTGTCGGCGTCGGCGTCCGGGAACCCACGGCGCAGCGAGTCATACACGGCGTCGAGGGGGACGTTCGGGCGGTCGAGCTTGTCCTTCACGATCGCATACCGCGGGTATTGCGCGACCGTCCGGGAAAGCGGCACGTTGTCCTCCAACAACATTTGCAGCACCAGCGCCACACCGATCGGAGCATCCCGACCCAGGTGGACCTCGGAGAGGATCACCCCTCCGTTCCCTTCTCCGCCGATCGCGGCCCCTTCCGCGCGCATGCGCACCGCCACGTTCACCTCACCCACGGGCGCCCGGATGACCCGCGTACCGGCCTCCCCAGCAACATCATCGACGATCCGGCTCGTCGAGAGGTTCGCGACCACCGGACCGGGGCGGTAGCGTAGCACGAGTCGCGCCGCCAGCGCCAACGTCCAATCCTCGCCGATGGCGACCCCAGCATCGGACACCAGGGCGAGCCGGTCCACGTCCGGATCGGTGGCGAACCCGATCTCGGCCTTCGCCCTGAGCACAAGCCGTTCCAGGTCTCCCAGGTTGGCCGCCACGGGCTCAGGGGGGCGGGGGAAACGGCCATCTGTTTCGAGGTTGATCGCCGTCACTTCGCACCCCAGCCGCTCGAGCAGGGCCGGCATGATCGCCCCCCCGGCCCCGCGGGCGCAGTCGAGCGCCACCCGGAAGCGGCGCTTCCGGATCCGCTCCACGTCCAGGAAGGGGAGCGCGAGGACCCGGTCGATGTGGCGCGCGATGGCGTCGGGATCGTGATGTACATCACCAAGCGCGTCCCACGTCGCGCGCGCGAAGCCGCTCTCCACCACGTGCCGCATCGCCGCGCCTTCGGCGCCATCGAGAAAGAGCCCGCTCGGTCCGATGAACTTGAGCGCGTTCCACTCGATCGGGTTGTGGCTCGCCGTGATCGCGAGCCCGCCGGCGGCGTGGTGATGCTCCACGGCCATCTGGATCGTCGGCGTCGGCGCGAGCCCCACGTCGATCACCGTGCACCCCACCGACTGCAGCCCCGCGAGCGTCGCACGATGAAACATCGGCCCTGACACACGTGAGTCACGGCCGACCACCACCGTGCGCGAGCCGCCGCGCGCGATCGCCCAGGCGCCGAATCCGGCCGCGAAGGTCGCGACGATTTCGGGGGTCAGCGCCTCACCGACACGGCCGCGGACCCCCGAGACACTGACCATCAACCCTTCGTACACGCGTTCTCCTCCATATACGATCGGCGAAAGCTATTGGTAGATTAGAGACAATCAAGCAGACCGATCGTTTCAGATCCATTGGCTCCCATGTTCCTGCCGCCGTCATCCCCCATCGCCATCACGCCGTGAGCGATCCACTCGCCCTTCTCCCGCTCGCGCTCGCGGCGCACGGCGGCCGCGTGGATGCGCACGAGGCGCAGCAGCTCGTGGCCGCGGGGCTCACGCTGCTCCGGCGCACGGCGCCGCTGGTGCGCGCGCTGAGCGGCGCCCGCGCGGCGATCCTCCTCCCGCCCACGCCCGCGTACCTCGTAGCGCTCGCGGCATCGGAGGGGCGCGGGGCGGTGCTCGTGAACCCGCTCGCCGCGCCGCCGGAGATCGCACACCAGCTCACGGATGCGAACGTGGGCGCGGTGTTCACCGTCGCGGCACTCGAGCCCGCGCTCCCGCCCGCGATCCCGCGCGTGCTCCTCGACGAGGCGCCGGCGCGCGCGCTCTACGTGCACGGGAGCGAGCGGCGCACGGTGGACCTGGGCTCGCACGTCGGGCTCACGCTCGAAGGGGAGGCGGACGTGCCGGGGCGCGAGGAGGAAGCGGTGATCGTCTACACGTCGGCCATGGCCGGGACGCCGCTCGGCGCGATCCTCACGCACCGCAACATCCTCGCGAACGCGCGCGCGGCGGTCGCCGCCACGGGCACGACGGCCGCCGACCACGCGCTCGCCCTCCTCCCCATCGCGCACCTCTTCGGGTTCACCATCACGCTCGTGGCACCGCTCCTCGCCGGCGCACGGGTGAGCACGATGGCGCGCTTCGATCCGGCGCGCGTGCTGCGCGTGGTGGAGGAGTCGAGGATCACGATGCTCGTCGGCGTCCCCGCGATGTACCGCGCGATGCTCGGCGCCCTCGCGCTGGGCGGCGAGCGACTGCGCGCGCCCGCGCTCCGCCTCTGCATCTGCGGCGGCGCGCCGCTGGAGCCGGCGCTGCAGGAACAATGGCTGGACGCCACGGGGGTCGACCTCCGCCAGGGGTACGGCCTCACCGAGGCGGGGCCGGCGTGTCTCTTCAACGCGGTCTCGCACCCGAACCGCATCGGGTCGCTCGGCACCCCCTTCCCCGGCGTGCGGGTCACCATCCGCGACGAGCACGGCACCGAGGCCGCGCGCGGGGTGGAAGGGGAGATCTGCGTGGCGGGGGAGAGCATCTTCGCGGGCTACCTGAGCGGCGGCGACGCCGGGCTCCAGCGTCACCACGAGTGGCTCCGCACCGGCGACCTCGGGGTCATGGACGATGACGGTGCGGTGACGTTCCGCGGGGTGCGGAAGGCGATGTTCACGCGCAACGGCTTCAACATCTACCCGCGCGAGATCGAGCGCGCCGTGCGCGAGCTCCCCGGGGTGCTGCGCGCCACCGTGCGCACGCGCCCCACGGGGCACCTCGAGCACGACATCGTGCTCGACGTCACCGGCACGGTAAGCGCGGACGACGTCGCGCGCTGGTGCCGGGCACGGCTCGCGGCTTACAAGCAGCCGGCGGAGGTCTACGTCTCCTCGGCGTGAGCCGCGCCGAGCGCGCGCGCCGCGGCCACCCCCGAGCCCCGCTCACCCAGGTCGATCGCGCCGCTCGCCACCACCTCGAGGAACGCGGCCACCACCTCGGGGTCGAGCTGCGTCCCGGAGCTCCGCCGGAGCTCGGCCAGCGTGTCCGCGTAGCTCAGCCCGCGGCGGTACGGACGCTGGCTCATCATCGCGTCGAACGAGTCGGCGACCGCGATGATGCGCGCCTCGCGCGGGATCGCCTCCCCCGCGAGCCCGTCGGGGACCCCCATCCCGTCCATGCGCTCGTGGTGTGAGCGCACGATGTTGAGGACGACCGGGTTGTCGTCGAGGAGCGGCTTGAGGATGCGCCAGCCGAGCACCGGGTGCGTCATGATGTGCTCGTACTCCTCGCGCGTGAGCGGACCCGCCTTGTTGAGGACGTCCTCGCGCACGCCGATCTTCCCGATGTCGTGGAGGTGTCCGCCGAGCTCGATGTTGCGGACCACGTCGGCCTCCATGCCGAGCATCCGCGCGATCGCGCCGCCGTACTGGCTCACGCGGATGGAGTGGCCGCGCGTGTACGGGTCCTTGAGCTCCAGCGCCTCGGCCAACGACTGCACCCCGGCGAGGAACAGCTCCTCGATCCGCCGCGCCTGCGCCCGCACGCGCTCCTCCAGGCGCTCCTGGTAGTCGCGGTTCTCGCGCAGCAGGCGGCGCTTCTCCAGCGCCTGCGCCACGCGCGCGCGGACTTCCTCGAAGACGAAGGGCTTGGTGAGGTAGTCCATCGCCCCCGCCGAGAGGCAGGCGACCGCGACGTCCACCTCGGCCACCGCGGTGATCATCACCATCGCGATGTCCGGGTAGCGCGCGCGGACCTCGCGCAGCAGCGCGGCCCCGTCCATCCCCGGCATGCGCATGTCCGAGAGGACGAGCGCGACGGGCTCCCGCTCCAGCACCTCCAGCGCCTGCTGCCCCGAGCCCGCCTCGAAGCAGGTGAACCCCTCGCCCTGCATCAGGCGCACGAGCGCCTGACGCAGCCGTGGCTCATCGTCGACGACCAGGCACCGGTGCGTCGGATCCAACTCGGCGTGCGTCACGCCTCGACTCGGGTTATCTTCCGCGAACTCACCAACAGGCTCCCCGGATGACGCGCATTTTCGACGACGACCTCGAGACCGGTTTCGGGACACGAGCGATCCACGCCGGGCAGCGCCCGGAACCGCTCGCCGGCGCCATCATGACGCCGGTGTATCTCACGTCTACTTACGTACAGGATGCGCTCGGCCGCCACAAGGGGTACGAGTACGCCCGCAGTAAGAACCCGACGCGGGAAGCGCTGGAGCGCAACGTCGCGGCGCTGGAAGGGGGACGCCACGGCTTCGCCTTCGCGAGCGGCACGGCGTGCGTCGACTCGATCATGAAGCTTTTCCAATCGGGGGACCACATCATCTGCGGGGAGAACGTCTACGGCGGGACGTTCCGCCTCTTCGACCGGCTGCTGCGCCACCTGGGGCTCTCGTTCAGCTACGTCGACACGCGCGACCCGGAGCAGATCGCCCGCGCGTGCACCCCCAAGACGCGGGCGGTGCTGGTGGAGACCCCCACCAACCCGCTCATGTGGATCACCGACCTCTCCGAGGCGGCCAAGGTCGCGCACGAGGCGGGGGCGCTCCTCATCGTCGACAACACTTTCGCGACACCGTACTTCCAGCGCCCCTTCCAGCACGGCGCCGACATCGTCTTCCACTCGACGACGAAGTACCTGAACGGCCATAGCGACATGATCGGCGGGATGGCCGTGCTCCGCGACGACGCGCTGGCCGAGCGGCTGGCGTTCATCCAGAACGCGGCGGGAGCGGTGCCCGGCCCCTTCGACTGCTGGCTCGCGCTCCGCGGGACCAAGACGCTCCACCTCCGCATGCCCCGCCACGACGAGAACGGCCGCCGCGTGGCCGCCTGGCTGGCCGAGCGCGTGGGCCCGGAGCGCGTCATCTACCCAGGGCTGGAGTCGCACCCCCAGCACGCCCTGGCAAAACGCCAGATGACCGGTTACGGTGGGATGATATCCGTGGATCTGGGGACGCGGGAGCGGGCCGCGCGGGTGCTCGAGCGGACGCGAATCTTTTCCCTGGCGGAATCGTTAGGGGGGGTCGAAAGCCTGATCAGCCACCCGGCCACCATGACCCACGCCTCCGTCCCACCGGAGCGGCGCGCCCAGCTCGGGATCACCGATGGGCTCATCCGGCTCTCGTGCGGGGTGGAGGACATCGGGGACCTCCTGGCCGACCTCGAGCACGCGTTCAAGTAGGAGCCTCACATGGCGGAGCCCAAGGTTCTCACGCAGATCGCCCCGACGGCATGGGAGCACCCGGCCGACCGGGCCGCGCTCAACACCCTTCGCGCGCTCCCGGGGTTCGATGACGTGCTGCGGCGGGTGATGGGGCTCCTGGGGGAACGTGGGGTGCGGCACCTCTTCACCGCGAACGCGGTGCGCGTGGGGCCGCGGCAGCGCCCCAAGCTCGACGCCCTCTACACCGAGGTCCTGGCCACGCTCGACTGGAGCGAGCGCCCGGACCTCTTCGTCTCGCAGACCCCGTTCGCGAACGCGATGGCGGTGGGGTTCGAGCGGCCGTTCATCGTGGTCAACAGCGGCGCCGTGGGGCTCCTCGAGCGCGACGAGCACCGGGTGATCCTGGGGCACGAGCTGGGGCACGTCATGAGCGGGCACGCGACGTACACCACGCTCGCGCTCATCATCCTCAACATCGGCTTCAACAACATCCCGGGGCTCGGCCTCATCGCGCTCCCCATCCAGCTCGCGCTCCTCGAGTGGCAGCGGAAGGCGGAGCTCTCGTCGGACCGCGCGGCGCTGCTCGCCACGCAGGACCTCGAGGCCTCGATGCGCCTCTTCCTCAAGTTCGCCGGCGGGACGTCCACGGACGACGAGGTGAGCCTCGAGGAGTTCATGGCGCAGGCGGATGAGTACGAGACGGGCGGGGGGGCGCTCGACACGGTGTTCAAGGTGCTGAACGTGGCGTTCCGCACGCACCCGTTCAACACGGTGCGCGCGGCGGAGCTGCGGCGGTGGGTGCAGTCGGGGGCCTACGACCGGATCATCGGCGGCGACTACCCGCGCCGCGGCGAGTCGCGCGGCGGGTTGGGGGACGACTACGCCGAGGCCGCGAGTCATTACCGGCAACAGGCACGAGGCGCGATGGACCAGGTGGCCGACGTCCTCCGCACGGCGCGCGACGCCGTGGCGGAGGTCTTTCGCGGAGTGAGTGGTGG